>NZ_JACJTJ010000051.1:0-87882 GCF_014698605.1 Synechocystis sp. FACHB-383
GGGCGAGACTAAAACGTTATGTTTCCCAACTTGTTAGTAAGGGAGAATCGCTAATTTCTGCATTGGATATAGCTTTGCGAGAATTGTCCTAACTATCTCGTTCTTTGCTATATTTTCTGTGATTATTTGCCAGAACCACTGCTTCTTGCCTTTTTTGATCGCTTAGCACAGAGTGTAGGGAGATCACCGCAGCCCTTCCCAAAAACAACTCTCCACCTTCAGAGTCTGCAAGGTACTCTGGAACTTCGCGTCAGCCATGCTGGAAGTGGAATGATCGGACAGGTAGTTAAGCTTGACATAACATACGGGGAGAAGACGCATTCCTGGGCATTTAAAGCCTTTTTCGAGCCGGATTTCGTCTGGCAACATGGCGTTTGGTCTGAGATACCAGTAGGAATATATTTGCAATCCCAGCATGTCACCCGTGACGTAGCGCAGTTCCATGCCGCTGGACTCACCTGGATGCTGTGTGAATGGATTGAACCGGATGATTGTCCTAAAACTCGCCCTGGACGCTCCTATGATAGTCTAGCTCAACAGCAGCAACTCACCCCCCTTAATCCTCTCAACTACGCCAACTACAGTCGCCATGGCATTCGCCTTGATCTCGGCGGCATTCAGCGGATCTACTGGGGACGAAGAATTCGCGATTTTGCTTACACGCTGGTTTTTTATCACAGGCGAGTCCATCGGGAAGGATGGCACTTTCTCAGTCCCTATCTCAATTGTTGGACTCTCCGCTACCTTCTGGCAAGGGTGAAATGGTTGCTGTTTCTAAGAGAACCAACGTGCGCATTTGAACAAAAAGTTACAGTTTCGGACGAAAAGCCTTCAAGGCAAGGGTCTCAAGAATCTTGAGGTGCAGCATGGCTTAGTATTAGCAACGGAAAAATTTTGGGAGTTAAGGGCGGCGTAGAGGGGCGAAACTAGGGTCAATAATTTTCACCCCAATGCCGGGAAACTTGATGGCCAAATTAGCCTTGTGGCCCTTGCCCAAAATGTGGGTTACAGTGCCTTCGCCAAAATTGTTATGCATTACCCGATCGCCAACGTTCCAGATCAGTTCTTTGGCTGGTTTGGCAGACTGGAAACTGGCTGGTTTCCGGGCCTGTTTTTGGGCAATGGAAGGACCCTTGGGATCGGCGGCGGGGACATGGCGACTATTTTTTCGACCCGTTGAGCCATCGGCCAGTAAATCCGGCGGTAATTCCTGGAGGAATTGGGAGGGAATTTTTGTTTCCAAAGAACCCCAGACGTAACGCATGCGGGCATGGGTTAAAAAGAGATTTTCTTGGGCCCGGGTAATGCCCACGTAGCATAGACGACGTTCCTCCTCCAGATCCAAGGGATCGTTTAAGCTGCGGGCGTGGGGACAGGTGCCCTGCTCCAACCCCACCAAAAAGACCACTGGAAATTCCAAGCCCTTGGCAGAATGGAGCGTCATGAGAGAAACTTCATCGCCGGATTCCTCCAAGTCATCAAGGTCGGAGGTGAGGGATGCCGAAGCCAAAAACTCCACTAGGCTGGGATCTTCACTTTCCGCTTCAAACTGTCGCACGGCATTGTCCAATTCCCCCAGGTTGGCTAGGCGATTATCCGCTTCTTCTGTGCTTTTTTGCCTGAGATCTTCCACATAGTTGGATTTTTCTAATACCAAATTGAGGGCTTCCGACGCCGAAAGGTCACCAACCTGGCTTTGGATCTCCTGGAGCATGCGGGCAAATTGCAGCGTTTTTTTGGCTGATCGCCCGGCTAGGGTATTCACAGAAGTTTCGTCGGTGATAATTTCCCACAGGGGAATGTCCAATTCTTTGGAGGCATTGACGAAACCCTCAATGGTGGACTTACCAATGCCCCGTCGGGGAGTATTGATAATCCGTAACAAGCTGACCGTATCCGCCGGATTCACCAATACCCGGAGGTAAGCAATGGCATCTTTGATTTCCTGGCGATCGTAAAAGCGAAAACCACCGACAATATTGTAGCGAATATTATTATTTAATAACTGCTCTTCAAAGGCCCGGGATTGGGCATTGGTGCGATACAAAATGGCAAAGCTGCCAAAGTTTAGTTCGGGATTATTTTTCTTTAAAGTTAGGATTTTATTAATTACGAAACGGGATTCATCTCGTTCATCATCGGCTTGGTAAAGGATAATATCATCTCCGCCGCTGCGGGTAGCCTTTAGCACCTTATCAATGCGTTGGCTATTATGTTCAATTAAATGGTTAGCCGCCTGGAGAATATTTTCCCGGGAACGGTAATTCTCCTCTAGCTTAACCATGGTGGTGGTTTGTTCATCCACCAGGCGATCACCAAAATCATCCTGAAAATTGAGCAGAATGGTAAAGTCCGCCATGCGGAAACTGTAAATAGATTGGTCCGCATCCCCCACCACAAAAGTGGAGCGTCCCCGCCAATCCCACTCCGATCGTCGTTCTTCCCCATTAGTACTTAGTAAGCGAATTAAATCATACTGAATGCGATTAGTGTCTTGGTATTCGTCCACCAAAATATGATTAAACTTGCGGTGCCAGTAGCCTAAAACGGATTCATTTTGTTGGAATAAACGGGTGGGAATGAGAATTAAATCATCAAAATCTAGGGCATTATTGGCCGCCAATTGGTTTTGGTAAGCTTGGTAAACTTCCGCAATAACTCTGCCTTTATAGCTGCGATTTTCCCGTAGATAAATTTCCGGTGATTGCCCGAGGTTTTTAGCATTACTGACCTGGTAGCGGATGCTCTTAGGATTGAACTGTTTTTCGTCCAAATCCATATCTTTAGTGACAATGGTCTTAAATAAACTTTGCACGTCACTTTCATCGAAAATGGAAAATTGTTTTGTCCAACGGCGGCCACTGGTGTCCTGATATTTATCAATATCGTAGCGGAGAATACGAGAACATAGACTGTGGAAAGTGCCAATCCAGAGGGGTTTCGTAACTGTTTTGTACACCCTGGAAAGCAACTGTTTTTGTTCATATTCCCCCAACAATTCCCAGCGTTGATTAAATTCCTGCTGGGCCCAGGTTTGGGCAAAGATCTTTTCCAACCGTTCCTTCATTTCCTTGGCGGCTTTATTGGTGAAGGTGACCGCCAAAATATTTTCCGGATTGATACGATGTTGACGAATGAGGTGGGCAATGCGGTAGGTTAGTGCTCTGGTTTTCCCCGAGCCGGCCCCGGCCACTACTAGGAGGGGACCACAAAAATGCTCCACCGCCCGTCTTTGGGAGGGATTAAGATGGGCAAGGTAGTCGGGGACAACAGTCATGGGCACACTAAGCTCAAGGTTCAATCAACAATTAAGTTTAGCAATCAACCAAGGGAAATTATTTTTTGCTGTCGTCCTTTTCTATTTCCACTGCCTGTTGTTGATAGGTCTACGCCACAATCTGCCAATCTGAACTAACATCGCCCCTAGCTATCGGATTCCGCTTCAAAGCTATCGGAACTGAGGCGAGCCTGTTTAATCAAGGCTTCGGGGCTAACATTGTCGAGAAAATTGCGAAAAGCTTGTCTTTCCTCTTCGTCCGCATCCCGATCCACCGGAATGGAAGCATCAGCCAATACTTCTTCCATCACCCAAATGGGACTATCCATCCGCAGGGCAAGGGAAATGGCATCACTGGGGCGGCAGTCAATTTCCCTGATTTGATCCCCCTGCACACAGCAGAGCACGGCGTAAAAAGTGTTGTCCTGCAGGGAATGAATGATAATTTTTTTGAGGTCCACATCCCAGGTAGTGAGGAGATTAACCATCAGGTCATGGGTGAGGGGACGACTAGGTTTTTGATTTTCTAAGGCTCCGATAATCGAACGGGCCTGGTCTTGGCTAATGTAAATAGGTAATGCCCGCCGTTCAGATCCATCCTTGAGCAATACGATGGGACTGCGACTTACCGCATCGAGGGCAATGCCAGCTACTCTCATCTCAATCATTGGGTAGATCCTCTGGGGAACATTGACAGCACAATGCAGGATTTTATTTTAACCCACTCCCTCTCCCGCCTGGGCAATGGCATTGATAGTAGGTTGTTCAGCGTGGGCAGTTCCTCCTAAGATGGGGAAGATTGGCAATGGCACATTACTGCTGGTGGTGGGAAGCGTACATTAATGAAAATTATTTTGACTGGGGTGACGGGCTTTGTGGGGCGTTCTTTGGTGCCCCTGCTACATCAACAGGGCCATGAGCTAACTTTGTTGGTGCGTAGTGTGCCCAAGGCCCAACGGTTATTTCCCCCCAGTAGTTTCCCCCAGTTAAAGGCGATCGCCTATGAAGCGACGGAGAGTGGTCCCTGGCAGGAACAGGTCAATGGCCAGGATGCGGTGATTAATCTGGCGGGGGAACCCATTTCGGAACGGTGGACGGAAGCTTACAAAACCGCAATTTTTGATAGTCGGAAACTAGGTACGGAAAAGTTGGTGGAAGCGATCGCCAAAGCAGAACGGAAGCCCCAGGTAATGATTTCCGGGTCAGCCATTGGCTACTACGGCACTAGCGAAACAGAGATTTTTACGGAAAGGAGTCCAGCGGGGGATGATTTTCTGGCCGAAGTTTGTCAGGCGTGGGAAAATGCCGCCCACCCAGTAGAGTCCTTGGGGGTTAGGTTAGTGATCTTGCGCATTGGCATTGTACTGGGGGCCGATGGCGGTGCGTTGGGCAAAATGTTGCCACCGTTTAAATTATTTGCGGGGGGACCTCTGGGCAGTGGAGAACAATGGTTTTCCTGGATTGATCGGCGGGATTTGGTTGCTCTGATTGACAAGGCCTTGACTGACCCATCACTGCGGGGTACCTTTAACGCCACAGCGCCCAATCCGGTCAAGATGAAGGAATTTTGCCATACCCTGGGGAAAGTGTTAGCCCGTCCTTCCTGGTTGCCGGTGCCGGATATTGCTTTGGAATTACTCCTAGGAGAAGCGGCCAAGTTGGTGCTGGAAGGGCAACAGGTTTTACCAGAGGCGATCGCCAAAACAGATTTTCAATTCCAAGCGCCAGACCTAGAAACCAGTCTGCGGCAAATTTTGGCAAGTTAATATCCATATCTATCAGCAGGGATAAGCCTAATTAAGGTGCTAGGATGCTCTGATGCCCATTGATTTCGGTTTCCGCTGTGGCCCAGGTAATTGTCGAAAACCTCTACAAAAGTTTCCCTCCCCAAGGCAAAAATCAGGCTAAGGAAGGGGCTCCGGTAAATGTGCTCAAGGCCATTAACCTAGAAATTGCCGATGGGGAATTTATGGTCCTGGTGGGCCCCTCCGGTTGTGGCAAAAGTACTCTCCTGCGGTTAATTGCGGGTTTAGAAACTGTGACAGGGGGCCAAATTTACATTGGCGATCGCCGGGTCAATGATTTACCCCCCAAGGCCAGGGACATTGCCATGGTGTTCCAAAGCTATGCCCTCTATCCCCATCTGAGCGTTTACGACAACATTGCCTTTGGTTTGCGGCGCATGCCTGATCGGGAAAATAGTCAGACTGAGGATAAATTACCCCGCTGGGTAGGGGACAGCTTACGGGGCATCACCAAGCCGTTGCCCAAGTCTTTGCATTATCTGTCAGCCCAGGAAAAGGTGTTGGCTCAACGGGTCAACCAAGTGGCCCAACAATTGCAAATCGATCATTTGCTAGACCGTCTGCCCAAACAATTATCCGGTGGGCAAAAGCAACGAGTGGCCCTCGGTCGGGCGATCGCCAGGAATCCTCAGGTCTTTTTGATGGATGAACCCCTGTCCAACCTGGATGCCAAATTGCGAGCGGAAACCCGCAGTCAGATTGTGCAAATTCAGCGGCAACTGGGCATCACCACCATTTACGTCACCCACGACCAAACCGAAGCTATGACCATGGGCGATCGGATAGCGGTGCTCAACCAGGGGGTAATCCAACAGATTGCGCCCCCTTTAACTTTGTACAATCAGCCCGCCAACCGTTTTGTGGGGGAATTTATCGGTTCTCCTCCCATGAACTTTTTTACCCTCAAAGTGGCATCGGCTACAGTGCTGCAACATCCCGCCTTTGCCCTAAATCTGCCGGCAAAATGGCACGAACTAGTGGCTCCCTACGTGGGTCGTTCCCTAATTTTGGGAGTAAGGCCAGAAAGTTTTGTCCTTAGCGCCGAAGGATCCGACGCTTTCCCTGTGAAAGTAAATTTGGTGGAAGCCCTCGGTAACGATACTTTTATCTATGCCCATTTAGTGACGGAACCGGAGCTAACCCTACAGGCTCGCATTGCCCCTGATCATCTGCTCCAGGTGGGGGAACAACTCTGGTTGGCGATCAACCCTGAAAAAATCCATCTGTTTGACGCGAAAACTGAACAGGCGATCAATCAACGCTAGGAAGATTAAGGATTCTGAAAGTGGACTTGAAAAGGAAACAAAACGGACTATCAGCCAAAGCCAATTTTCCCACCATTCAGCCGAGGTTAATAAAAAAACAAGATAAACTGGGGCTGAGTCCGCCCAAACCTATCAGACCCTTACCAGCCAATGGATCTGCTCTGCACCCGCCCCGGTTGTGCCCGTTTAAATTCTTTTCCTGACCTGGATAATCGCAACACCTTGCAAACAGTGCAACAAAGGTTTTGCACCAGTTGTCGGATGCCGCTGATTTTGGCCGGTAGATATTTGCCGGTGAAACTTTTAGGACAGGGAGGTTTTGGGGCCGCCTATCTTGCCCTAGACCGGTTTACCCCCACCATGCGTTTTTGCGTGGTTAAGCAATTTCAACCGTCGGGGAATTTAAATCAAGAGCAATTGGATTTAGCTTTATCCCTGTTTGAACGGGAAGCGGTGGTGTTGGAAAAGTTGGGCAATCGCCATGATCAGATTCCCGATTTGTTTGCCTACTTTCCCCTGTTGGTGGACGATCCCCGCACTGGGAAACAGGATCAATTTTTTTATTTGGTGCAGGAATTTATTAACGGTCAGGATTTGGAAAAAACCGTTGAAAAACACGGTCCCATGGCGGAAGCAGAAGTGCTGTGGGTGCTGACGGAAATGCTCAAAATTCTTAGTTTCGTCCACGGCACCGGAGCGATCCACCGGGATATTAAGCCATCTAATTTAATGCGGGACCAAGAGGGCAAATTGTACCTGTTGGATTTTGGGGCAGTGAAGCAGGCAACCGCCGGGGTGGGGACAAGCAACGAAAGTTCCACGGGGATTTACTCCATGGGTTTTGCGCCGCCGGAACAAATGGCTGGCAACCAGGTTTATCCCGCCACGGATTTATATGCTTTGGCTGTAACTTGTCTTTATCTGTTAACGGGCAAAACGGCCCAGGATTTGTATGACGCTTACCATAACCAATGGAATTGGCGATCGCCTGGTTTGCAGGTTAGTCAACCTTTGGCCGATGTGATTGATCGTTTGCTTTTACCCACCCCCAAGGACCGTTACGCCAGTGCCGACGAGGTCTTGGCAGTTCTCAACGGTGGTAAGGGCAATCAGGGTAAATCTCCACCGGGGGCCGTAGCATCCACTCCCCAAGGTGCCAATACCCAAATTCAACCAACCCCAGCAAGTTCTGCTCCAACTCCAGCCCCCCCCAAAACCCCGGGTAAAATTAGCCAAGCGGTGCAAAATTTGCCGGTTATCAAAGTTCTGTTCCAAGGGGCTTTAACCGGTTCCGTCGTAGTTTTTTGGGGCATTATTGCTGTCACCCTCTTTCCCCAAACCAATATTAGTCTAGGTATTTTGGGCATGGTGGTGGCGGGAATAATTTTTGCCCAATTTAAGCGCTGGTTAGAAGTAACAGAAATGTTGAGCCTCAATACCCTAACCATTTTGGCTTTATTAGCCGTGCCGGGTTTGAGCCGCTGGCCCGTGATCGTCGAATTGGCGGCCCAATTGGATTTTCCCGTCCTTGTCACGGTCATTATTGCCGCCATGGCCGGGGCGATCGCCGTTATGGCCACCATTGCTCTGTTTTTGCTAATTCTCAAATTGTTATTTGCGGTTTTAAGTAAGGTTTAAACTGCCACCTTGGGCCGAGAAAAAATTACCTGTAAACGGTCTAGATCCAACTCATCAAAGCGGTCCACGGCCCAGTTCGCTTGCCGTTGCATGAAGTGATAGGGGTAGGTGTGGGCAATGCCAACCACCCCAATGCCGGCCTTTTTCGCCGCTTCAATGCCAGCAAAGGTATCCTCGATCGCCAGACAATTTTCCGGCAAGAGGGGAGCGGTATCATCCAATAGGCTATCGGCCACCGCTTGGCTTTGACGCCATTGATTGAGTTTGGTGATGGCCAGTTGATAACCGTCCGGTTGGGGTTTGCTCGCAGTAATATCATCCCCCGCCACAATGACCGGAAAGTACGATGCTAGCCCAGACCGGTTTAGGACATATTGCACTTCCGCCCTCACAGCCCCCGTCACCAAGGCGATCGCCAATCGTTGTAACTGCAACTTTTCCAGAAAATCCTTCAGTCCGTCATAGATAGGTAGGGTTTCCACGGCCACCAATTTTTGATGGTAGCTCTCCGCTTTGCGGTCAATTAACTTTTGCAGATAGGCTTCCGTTAACCCCCGACCCCGATGCTCAAACAAATCCACCAAACAGGCCCGGTCACTGCGGCCTAAACAAAATTGTTGGTAATCGGCTGGGGTGAGGGGACGCAAATTTTCCGTGAGGAGCAACTCGTCAATTAGGGCCCGGTGAATGGCTTCGTCGTTGATCACCACGCCATTAAAGTCTAATAACACTGCCTTTAACATTTGATGGTCTCCTCTTGCTCCCTAGGCCGATGGGACTGGCACCCCAGCACCCCACATCACCATGGTAATCTTTCCTTCGCCGGAGCCAAGTATTAATACCCATCTCCGCTAAAATCGGTTCAGGGTCAGGTCAGCCCCAAGGTTAGTTCGCTGTCAATTTTGGTAACTCTTCCATGGAAAAACTGTACGAAGGCAAGGCTAAAATCCTTTACCCCACAGAGGATCCAGATGTACTGCTAACTATTTTTAAAGACGACGCCACCGCCTTTAATGCCCAAAAAAAAGGCCAGATCCAGGGCAAAGGAGCCATCAACTGCGCCATTTCAGCGGCCCTATTCCGCTGGCTAGAAACCCTAGGGATTCCCACCCATTACCTTGACTGCCCCCAAAACAATCAAATGTTGGTCAAAGCGGTGAAAATCATTCCCTTGGAGGTGGTAGTGCGTAATATTGCCGCCGGTAGTCTTTGTAAGCAAACTGGTTTGAAGGAAGGCTTGGTCTTGGCCAACCCGCTGGTGGAGTTCTACTTTAAAGATGATGCCCTAGGGGATCCCCTGCTGACTTGGGAGCGGGCCTTGCTCTTGGGGGTCACCGATGAAGCGGGATTGCAGACCCTCAAGGACTTGGCCCTAAATATTAACCAGCATCTCCAACGATTCTTTGCCCAGTGCGACATTACCCTGGTGGACTTCAAGTTAGAATTCGGCGGCGATCGCCAGGGGAGGATTATTTTAGCCGATGAAATTAGTCCGGATACCTGTCGTTTGTGGGATAACACCCAGACCGATCCCCAGGCCAGGGTGTTGGACAAAGATCGTTTCCGGCGGGATTTGGGCGAAATTGAATCCGCTTACCAAACGGTGGAAAAACGGGTTTTAAGCCAAATTGAGCGCCTGCAGTCCCAAATAGGTGCCTCCTGATCGCCCTTGCTTGGTTTGGAACCTTTCCAACGGGTCTGGGTCAACCTACCAGTTTAAAACCTTGCACAAACGGCTTGTCAGGAAACCGACGGGACTCGATAATGGGCAAGCAATCGCGGCGAATCCCTAGCCATCGCGGCGTTGTTTTTGGGTATTTTTTCGTACCCCCTGTGTCTGTATCAATATCAATGGCTTGAATTGGGTGTCAGGACGTGTCAAACCAGAACAAAAGCGTGACTCTTTCTCCTTACTATCGACTTCTTTTGTTAACCAGTGGTCTTGTTCTGGGGGCATCTCCA
This sequence comes from Synechocystis sp. FACHB-383, assembly GCF_014698605.1. Lineage (NCBI taxonomy): Bacteria > Bacillati > Cyanobacteriota > Cyanophyceae > Synechococcales > Merismopediaceae > Synechocystis > Synechocystis sp. FACHB-383. The sequence continues at coordinate 9,948 of NZ_JACJTJ010000051.1, forward strand.
GCCCAGGCAACTCAGCCATTTTCCCCCCTCAATATGTTGGCCGACGGGGACAGCACGGAGCTATTGGTTTCCCCATCTCCGGAACTTAATTTTCCCGGCCCCACTTCCGAATCGGAGGCCTTTGGATCGTCTTCCCCCCAGGAAATTGTCTCCCCCATTGATGCGACCAATACGGCGATCGAGGTTCTGCCCCCGGAAACTGCAGATATGGAGGTTGGGGCTGGCAATTTGGATAGAGCGGTGGATGATCTTGCTTCCATGGCATCTATTGAGTCCGTCAAGGCAGTCAAAGATACGGCATCCCTCCCCGCCATGGCCCAGGGTGAGCAGGAATCTGTAGCAACAACAGCGACGTCAACTAGTCCCATAGACCAGCTTGGGAACGACTCTCCATTAATGGCCCAAGCCCCTGTGGAAGAGCAGGTAGAAGAGGTGGAAATGGAGACCACCATTGAACAAGAAACGGTGGAGGAAGCCCCTACCTTCACCCCCGATGCCCCTCCCACCACCACCGAAGGTACTCCGGGGCCGACCCAGACCCTACCCAGTTTTACCCCTCCGGCCAGCCCCAGCACCACCACTCCAGCCCCGGCCCAGGACGAACCAAGGGTATTGGTCAGTGAAGTATTAGTTACCGGCACCACCCCGGAACTGGAGCTGTTAGTTTATAACGCCATTCGTACCCAACCCGGCCGCACAACTACCCGCAGTCAGTTGCAAGAGGATGTCAACGCTATCTATGCCACCGGTTACTTTAGTAATGTGCGGGTAGCTCCCAGTGATACACCCTTGGGAGTGAGGGTGACCTTTGAAGTGCAGGCCAACCCAGTTTTCACCGGCTTGAATATACGCACAGTGCCAGAAGTGGCTGAAGGGAAGGAACGAATTCTGCCCCAGGAAGTAGTGGACGAAACCTTTGGGGACCAGTACGGCAAAATCCTCAACCTGCGGGAATTACAAGAGGGGATTAAAACCATCAATGAATGGTATTCCAACCAGGGTTATGACCTGGCCCAGGTGGTGGGGTCTCCCCAGGTGGGAGCCGATGGCCAAGTCACTCTGGTTATTGCCGAGGGTATTGTGGAAAATATCCAAGTGCGCTTTTTTGACTCGGAAGACGAGCCAGTGGAGGGCAGAACCAGGGATTTCATTATCACCAGGGAAATGCGCCTGAAGCCGGGGGACGTTTTTAACCGCAATCGCGCCCAAACGGATTTACAGCGGGTGTATAGCCTGGGACTGTTTGAAGATGTCAGGCTGTCTTTTAACCCTGGTACCGATCCCACGGAGGTAATTGTCAACGTCGATGTGGTGGAAGGTAATACGGGCTCCATCGCCGCTGGGGGGGGTATCAGTAGCACCAGTGGGCTGTTTGGTACCATTAGTTACCAGGAAAAAAATCTGGGGGGTAACAACCAAACCATTGGGGTGGAAGCCCAGGTGGGTCAAAGGGAGCTTTTGTTTGATGTCAGTTTTACCGACCCGTGGATTGGGGGCGATCCATTCCGTACTTCCTACACTGCCAACCTTTTCCGCCGTCGGACCATTTCCCTCGTATTCGACGGGGCCGATTCTTCCATTCGTACCTTTAACGGCTTTGACAGTCCCAGGGTAGTGCGTACTGGTTTAGGACTAACCTTTTTTAGACCGATCGCCGATGATGTGTTTTCCCCTCCGGATTGGCGTTTGTCAGCGGGTTTTGGTTACCAGAATGTCCGCATTGAGAATGCCGCCGGTGCCCTGTCTCCCTTTTCCGCGCCTTTAAATGGCTTTAATTCCCAGCCCCTCTCCTTTAGCGACTACGGGGTAGACGAGCTGTTCACCCTCTCCTTTGGTGCTTCCCAAGATAACCGCAACAATGCCTTGCAACCCACCAGTGGTTCCCTAGTGCGCTTTGGGGCAGAACAAACCATTCCCGTTGGCACCGGCAATATTATGATGACCCGGTTGCGGGGTAGTTATAGCTACTACATCCCGGTTAACTGGCTGGATTTGACGGGCTTTGGCTTTGTGGAGTCCACCCAACCCCAAACGGTGGCTTTCAACGTGCAAGCGGGGACTGTGTTAGGGGATTTACCGCCCTATGAAGCGTTTATTTTAGGGGGTAGTAACTCGGTGCGGGGTTACCAGGAAGGAGAACTGGGCAATGGTCGTAGCTTCTTCCAGGCCACAGCGGAGTACCGTTTCCCCATTATTGCGGCGGTGGGAGGGGCCCTATTTGTGGACTACGGCTCTAACCTTGGTTCCCAGGGGGCAGTACCAGGCTTTCCGGCCATCGTCCGGGGTTTACCGGGTTCCGGCGTGGGCTATGGCTTCGGAGTGAGAATCCAGTCCCCGGTGGGCCCCATCCGCATTGACCTCGGCTTTACTGGAGAGGGAGAATCCCGCATTAACTTCGGCATTGGTGAGAAGTTCTAGGGCAAAACTCGACCCACTATTGGACAGATCCGCCGCTAACTTGAGACAATACTTCCAGCTAGAGCCTAGAAAGAGTGGGCCCGTTGCTAATGCCCGCCTATTTTTTCCCATCGCATGCAAACTTCCCTATCTTCAACGGCGCCGTCTTCGGACAAAGCCCTGGACGATCTTTTGAAAGAGGTTGATCGCCGTCGTAATTTTGCGATCATTTCCCACCCCGATGCAGGGAAAACCACCCTAACGGAAAAATTATTGCTCTATGGGGGGGCAATTCAAGAAGCAGGGGCCGTGAAAGCTCGCCGTACTCAGCGCAGTGCCACGTCTGACTGGATGGCCATGGAGCAACAGCGGGGTATTTCCATCACTTCCACCGTGCTGCAGTTCGACTACCGGGGCAAAATTCTCAATTTACTCGATACCCCCGGGCACCAAGATTTTAGTGAAGATACCTACCGGACTCTGGCAGCGGCGGACAATGCGGTGATGTTAATTGATGCCGCCAAGGGTTTAGAAACCCAGACCCGCAAACTGTTTGAAGTGTGTCGCCTGCGCCATCTGCCCATTTTTACTTTTATCAATAAGCTCGATCGCCCCAGCTTGACCCCCCTGGAATTGATGGACGAAATTGAGCAGGAATTGGGCATGACCACCTATGCCGTTAACTACCCCATTGGCACTGGCGATCGGTTTCGGGGCGTTTACAATCGTTTAACTAAAACTATTCATTTGTTTGAACGCACGGGCACCCACGGTAGTAAAAAGGCTGCGGATCAGACCATGGCTCTGGATGATCCGGCCCTGGAAGCCTTGCTGGGTAGTGATGTGTACGCCGAATTTCAAGATGAGTTGGAATTAATCGAAGAAGCGGGGGCCGAATTTGATTTGGCCGCCGTCCATGCTGGAGAAATGACTCCAGTATTTTTTGGCAGTGCCATGAACAATTTCGGGGTGGAACTATTTTTGCAAGCGTTTTTGCAGTATGCGGCAAAGCCCGAAGCCCACGATAGTAACCAAGGAAAAATTGAGCCCACCTATCCCGAATTTTCTGGTTTTGTGTTTAAACTCCAAGCCAATATGGACCCCAAACACCGGGACCGCATTGCTTTTTTGCGGATCTGTTCCGGCAAATTTGAAAAAGACATGGTGGTAAAACATCCCCGAACGGGAAAAACAGTGCGTTTATCGAGGCCCCAAAAACTTTTTGCCCAGGAAAGGGAATCCGTGGACATTGCCTATGCGGGGGATGTGATTGGTTTAAATAATCCAGGGGCATTCACCATTGGCGATACGGTCCACACTGGCGAAAAATTAGTTTACCCTCCCATTCCTTCCTTTTCCCCGGAGTTGTTTGCCTACCTTAAATCCACCGATCCTAGTCAGTATAAAAACTTTAAAAAGGGAGTAGCGGAGCTACAGGAAGAAGGGGCGGTGCAAATTCTCCAATCCCTGGATGAAAGTAAACGGGATCCCATTTTAGCTGCGGTGGGGCAATTGCAATTTGAAGTGGTGCAGTATCGTTTGCAGGAAGAATACGGAGTAGAAACTCGCCTGGAACCTTTGGGATTTTCCCTTGCCCGCTGGGTGGTGGAAGGTTGGGATGCCCTAGAAAAAGCGGGACGGCTATTTAATACGGTGGTGGTCAAAGACCGCTGGGATGCCCCAGTTTTATTGTTTAAAAATCAGTGGAATTTGGAACAGGTGGCAGGGGATTGTCCCGATTTAAAATTGAGCGCGATCGCCATTCCTCCTTCCTTATAAAAATTCTTGCGAAAAATCCTGTAAAAGACTAAGTTTTAGACCGAAATAATGATCAATTGGACAATATTAAAGCGGGAGTGGTTTCGCAATACGAAGGAAGATTTATTAGCCGGGGCTGTGGTGGGTTTGGCCCTCATTCCCGAGGCGATCGCCTTTTCGATTATTGCTGGGGTTGACCCCAAGGTGGGACTCTATGCTTCCTTCACCATTGCTGTATTGACGGCCTTTTTCGGTGGGCGATCGGGATCGATTTCCGCCGCGACGGGGGCCATGGCCCTATTAATGGTGGATTTAGTCAAAGACCACGGTTTGCAATACCTGTTGGCCGCCACCGTACTGACGGGAATTTTCCAGGTATTGTTGGGGGTTTTCAAAGTTGCCAAGCAAATGCGCTATGTCCCCAGGGCGGTGGTGTTGGGTTACATCAATGCTTTGGCCGTGTTGATTTTTTTGGCTCAGCTACCCCAGCTAGACCCGACTAAGGTTAGTCAATATTGGTTAGTTTATCTAATCCTGGCCTGTTCCCTAGCAATTATTTATATTCTGCCCAGGTTTACCACGATTTTTCCTTCTCCTTTGGTGGCTTTATTTGTGATGACCAATGCCACGATTTTCTTGCAATTAGATGTACCCACCGTGGGAGATATGGGGGAGTTACCTGGAAGTTTACCAATTTTTTTACTACCCCAAATTCCCCTTAGTTGGCAAACTTTACAAATTGTTCTGCCTTACTCCCTCACCCTGGCGATCGTTGGGTTGCTCGCTTCCTTTTTAACTGCATCTTTAGTGGATGAATTGACTGATACTCCCAGCGACAAAAACCGAGAAGCCAAAGGCCAAGGCATTGCCAATATTGTCACTGGCTTTTTTGGTGGCATGGCGGGCTGTGGCATGATTGGCCAATCAGTCATCAATGTGCAATCCGGCGGCCGGGGCCGGTTATCCACCCTTGCGGCGGGAATTTTTCTCCTAATTGCCATTTTGGGATTAAAGGACTGGGTGCAGCAAATGCCTATGGCAACCTTAGTAGCTGTGATGATTATGGTTTCCATTGGAACTTTTCGTTGGTCTTCCCTGCGGGACTTTCGCAAAATTCCCCAGAGCGAAAACATTGTTATGTTTACCACCATGGGGCTAATTATTATTACCCGTAACTTTGCCCTAGGGGTGGCGGCGGGCATTATTATGAGCACGATCTTTTTTACCCGTAAAATTGCCCAACTTGTTTTTGTGGATAGGGTTTTAACCGAGGACGAAAACCATCGTATTTATCATGTCTCTGGTCAAATTTTCTTCGTTTCCAAAGAAGAGTTTCTTGAAGCCTTTGATTTTGACGAATTGGTAGACCGGGTTACTATCAATTTAACCCATGCCCATCTTTGGGACCAAGGGGCAGTGGGCACAGTGGAGCAAATTATGACTAAGTTCCGGCGCAATGGCATTGATGTGGAATTGGTGGGCTTAAACGAAGCTAGTGCGACCCTTTGGCAAAAGTTGACCAAGGAACCGGAACTAAAACTTATCAATTCTTCTGCTGAAAATTAAGACTTAGTATCGGTACTTAAGTAGGGCGAAGTTGGGAGAAGTGGCCATGCTTTTTTATAACTTACACATCACTAATTATTTTTTGGGAATGCTACCATTGTGAAAAATATTTTACTCTGCACTGATGGATCGGATTTCGCCCAACAAAGTTATCCCTATGCCGCTTGGTTGACCAGTAAGTTAGGTGGCAATATCAAGGTTTTATACGTCACTGATATTCGGGCTCAAAAGGCAGTGGAATCGGTCAACTTAAGTGGCAGTATTGGCTTAGGAACTTCTGAAGAATTATTAAAACAATTGGTGGATTTAGAACATACTAAAGCCAAGCTTAATCATCAAAAGGCGAAACTGCTCCTGGCAACGGCGAAAAACGCCCTCCAGCAAGTTGGCATAGAGTCGGTGCAGGTTATGCACAAAACAGGTTTTTTATTGGATTGTCTAGAAGATTTAAAGAGCGATTTTGATGTAATTATCCTTGGTAAAAGAGGGGAAACAGCTAAATTTGCCCAGGGCCATTTGGGAGCCAATATGGAAAGAATTATTCGCAGTATTCCCAAGCCCTGTTTGGTCACTCCAAAACAGTTTCAAACCATTACCAAAGTTCTTTTTGCCTATGACGGTAGTGCCAGTTGCCAAAAAATTCTGCAGTTTTTGACCAATTCTCCCCTGTTGGCTGATTTGCCGCTACACATTGTCACCGTGGGCAAGACTAATCACGATACCCAGGCGATCGCCAATTTGGGTACAGCGGAAAAAGTCTTGGAAAAAGCTGGTTTTAAGCCCCAGGCGGAATTGTTGGTAGGACATGCTGAAGAAGCCATTGTTCGTTACCAGGAAGATAATGCCATTGATTTATTGTTAATGGGGGCCCATGGCCATAGCCGTATTCGCCATTTGGTCATCGGCAGTACCACCGCTCAAGTTCTACGCAAAACTTCCATTCCCGTTCTAACCTTTCGCTAGGGAATTCAACAAATGTTCGGCGATCGCCAATCCGGATAGGGCCGCCCCTTCCACTTTGCCACCATGGAAAGCATCTCCCCCAAAGTAAACTGGGCCAGGAAAATCCCCAAAGAGAAAAGGTTGATCCAGGGGATTTTGGGGATGGCTATAGCGCCAGAGATGTAAATGGGAAGCCAACACCGCTGAGCCTAACCAGAGTTGGGCCGCTTCGGTCATCAACTGGATTACCTGGGCGGCATCGGTTTCTAAATGATGACGACTAAACTCCGGGCTCGCCTGCACCGTCACCCCGTAGCCTTGGGGAGAAATGCCCTTTTTCGTGCTGCAAGCCATCCAAGCTAATGGTTCCCCCGACAACCAGAGACCACCGGGGTCAGGCACCAAACTGGGTTGCTCTAGCAGTAAAGACAAGCTAAAACAAGGGTCATAGGTCACGGTCCCGAAGGTTTGGTGGGCATAATCCGGCAACTTAATGGCCGAAGTCTCAAATAGGTCTAAGGTTTGGGGGAACGGCGCTGTCACCACCAGGCGATCACCTGGATAAACCTGCCCGGAATCACAATGAATCTGCCAAACATTATCCTGCCAGTGAAAAGAATTAACCCTTTCCTGATTAACCACCCTCAAATCCTGGGCGAGGTATTGGGCCAAACTACGATTACTTGGTTCCCCGCGATATAGCTTGACCCCCTGACTACGGATTGCGCCGGTTTCCGTACCCATGCCTTCTGCCCAAACCTTGACCACTCCGGCATTGAGCCAATCCTCTACCCAAGCAAGAAAGAGAGGATCTTGAGCCTTGAAATACTGGGCGCCAAAATCAAAACAGCCCACTGCTTCTCCATGGCGTAATCTCCGGGAAGCTAATCTGCCCCCAACGCCCTTGCCCTTATCCAGCACTGTCACTTCTAAGCCCTGACGTTGAAGCACCACCGCCGCCATTAAACCGCAGAGACCACCACCCACAATAACCACGGATATTTGTTTCATTTCTGTTAACTTTTTGTTAATTTTGATTACCTAATTGTTTCATTTGTCGAACTAGTTAACCCTTTGGTAAGGCCGCAACAACTAGTCAACTATAATGTTAGATGGAAATCAAAATCTTTTCAGGATTTTTATCGAATTCAATGGTGACTCACCATGCAAGGTCCCATCAATGCCACAGCAAAAGTTGCTCCCCACCGTATCTTCAAACTCATTAACTTGATGGCAGTGTTTGGTCTGTTGGGGCAAGTTTTTTGCTTGCAGGGTCCTGCCTTAAGCCAAAATGCCCTCACTGTCTGTGGAGCGGAGACCGGAAGGGTTTATTTACGGAACCGTCCCAGTAATGCCAGCCAAAATGCCAACCGCACCCTTAGCAATGGCACCCCTGTGCAAGGATACGAATACCGCAACGGCTTTGTGTTTGTGGAAACTGCCAATGGTTCCTCCGGATGGGTCACAGAACGCTATCTGTGTGGCGGTTCCCCCGTTGGTGGCTCTCCGGCCTATATTTGCGGCGCCGAAACCGGACGGGTATATTTGCGCGCTCGCCCCAGTAATGCCAGCCAGAATGCCAACCGTACCCTGAGCAATGGCACTGCGGTTAGCACCGAAGGTTACAGTAACGGTTTTTTCTTGGTGGAAACCATGAATGGCATGAGGGGCTGGGTGACGGAACGTTATGTTTGCCCGTAGATCAAGACGGAGATTGGCGGTTGATGCTGACCATTGCTTAACTAGCGGGGATCAACAAAACTTTCCAAAGGTATTCCCGTCTCGTTAGAATCAGAGATAATGCCTGAAATAGTCAGTGAATCATAACCATGTCCATAATGTTGCAAGACCCCCAACTCATTCGTTTTTATCAGAAGTTAACCGATGCGATGGTGGATTTATGGAACCGTAGCCGTTCGATGGAGGAAATCCGCCTCTATGTGGATGGGTTTATTGCCTGTCTGCGTTATAGCAATCAAATCGAACCCTACTTGATCCACCGTCTGGAGGAAGAAGTCTTTGCTTTTTTAAGAGACCCTTCCAACTTTAGTTACTCTGCTTTTGAAACGGAAAAAGACTACGACTATTTTTAGAAAAATTCGGTTAATTCGTTGATCAATTACTCGCCTAGATAGTCTGCAGTTAAAAATAGTTAGAAAAATATACACAAGTAGGACAAGCAAAAATTGATCAATCACCAAAAATGATTCAGCATTAGGAAAGGCAGGCCCGAGGGGATTGTCGTTGTTGCTTCTTTGAAGGTTTTTCCATGCTTGAACAGGACGTTGTCATCGTTGGTGGGGGTTTAGCCGGTTGTCGGGCAGCCCTGGAAATTAAGCGCCTGGCCCCCGATACCAAAGTGGCGATCGTGGCGAAAACCCATCCCATCCGTTCCCATTCTGTGGCAGCCCAGGGGGGCATTGCGGCCAGCCTGAAAAACGTTGATGCGGAGGACTCCTGGGAGGCCCATGCCTTTGACACGGTGAAGGGGTCGGATTATTTGGCGGATCAGGATGCGGTGGAAATTCTCACCAAGGAAGCACCGGAAGTAATTATCGAACTAGAACATTTAGGCGTTCTTTTTTCCCGCCTACCGGACGGCAAAATTGCCCAGCGGGCCTTTGGCGGCCACTCCCACAACCGCACTTGCTATGCCGCCGATAAAACCGGCCATGCCATTTTGCATGAATTGGTTAATAATCTCCGCCGCAATAAGGTGGAAATTTATGATGAGTGGTATGTGATGAAACTCATCTATGAAGATGGCCAGGCTAAGGGCTTAGTAATGTATGAAATTGCCACTGGCCGCATCGAAATTGTCCGGGCCAAGGCGGTGATGGTGGCCACGGGGGGCTACGGTCGGGTTTATAACACCACTTCCAATGACTACGCTTCCACTGGAGATGGTTTGGCCATGGCGGCGATCGCCGGAATACCGTTGGAAGATATGGAATTTGTCCAGTTCCATCCCACAGGGTTATATCCGGTGGGGGTACTGATTTCCGAGGCGGTGCGGGGAGAAGGAGCCTATTTGATTAACAGTGAGGGGCGACGGTTTATGGAAGACTATGCCCCCAGTCGCATGGAGTTGGCCCCCAGGGATATTACTTCCCGAGCGATTACCTTGGAAATCCGAGCGGGGCGGGGCGTGAATGCCGATGGCAGTGCTGGAGGACCCTACGTGTACCTCGATCTGCGCCACATGGGGCGGGAAAAAATTATGAGCCGTATTCCTTTTTGTTGGGAAGAAGCTCATCGCTTAGTGGGCATTGACGCGGTGGAAGAACCAATGCCGGTGCGGCCGACGGTGCATTACTGCATGGGGGGCATTCCAGTAAATACCGATGGTCGGGTCAGGAAAAATGCCAACGAGTTAACAGAAGGATTTTTTGCGGCGGGGGAATGTGCCTGTGTTTCCGTCCATGGGGGCAATCGTTTGGGCAGTAACTCCCTCTTGGAATGTGTAGTTTATGGCCGTCGTACTGGTCGCAGCATTGCCGAATATGTCCAAGGGCGATCGCTCCCGACCATTGACGAAACCGTTTATAAAACCGAGGCCCAAAACCGCCTTGAGCAACTTCTTAACCAGCAGGGTACGGTGCGTATCAGTGCCTTGCGCCAAGCTTTCCAGGATTGCATGACTAGCCATTGCGGGGTTTTCCGTTCTGAATCCGTCATGGCGGAGGGATTGGCCCAGGTGCAAAATCTTAAGGCCCAATACGAGCAAATCTTTTTGGACGATAAACAGCCGCAATGGAATACGGAAATCATTGAAGCTTTGGAACTGCAAAGCATTATGGCGGTGGGGGAATTGATTTTAACTTCTGCCATTCAACGGCAGGAGAGTCGGGGTTCCCATGCCAGGGAAGATTTTTCCAGTCGGGACGATGAACAATTTCTACGCCATACTTTGGCTAGTTTTGAGGGAGAAAAAATCAAAGTTGACTATATGCCGGTGGTGATTAATCGTTTTGAGCCCAAGGAGCGTAAATATTAATTACTAACGGCCAGGATTGGGGCTAGTGCCAGATTGCACTTAAGTTTTACTGGGCATAGTCTTGGCCAAGCCTCTGGGTTAGAATATGCCTGTCAAGTCGTCCTGAAGGGCGAAGTTTTAAACCCGTTTTTTCAATGAGTGATCCCATTATCTGGACTGACGAAGCTACCAGTCGTTTAAAGGAAATTCCCTTTTTCGTTCGTCCTGCCGCCCGCAAGAAAATAGAAAATTTTGCTAGGGAAGCGGGCATCACAGAGATAACGGAAGCCGTTTATGAACAGGCTAAACAAAAATTCAATTAGCCATGCCCTGGTAGTGGGTTAATCTGAATGGTGGCAGTTGAGGTTCAAACCATGGCAGAAGATACCATTTTTGGCAAAATTATTCGTCGGGAAATTCCAGCGGCAATCGTCTATGAAGATGACCTTTGTCTAGCTTTTAAGGACGTTAACCCCCAGGCCCCAGTCCATGTGCTCCTAATTCCCAAAAAGTCTCTGCCCCAATTGTCGGCGGCAACCCCCGAAGACCACGCCCTACTGGGACATCTTTTGCTGAAGGCGAAGGAAGTGGCGGCGGATTTAGGCATTGGCGATCAGTTTCGGCTGGTCATCAATAACGGGGCCGAAGTGGGACAAACTGTGTTCCATCTCCACCTCCATATCCTCGGCGATCGCCCTTTTAGCTGGCCTCCGGGCTAAAGGGTTATGATGGGAAAATAAGCTCACTTAACAATTCTTAACAAGATGCAGTCCTTTTCGCCCCAGATCACCGCACCAACGGGTAATTATTGGCAATGGCAAGGGCACCAAATTTACTATGTCCGGGCAGGACAACCCCAGCCGGATAAGCCCTCTTTACTGCTAGTGCACGGTTTTGGCGCCTCCACTGACCATTGGCGTAAAAACATTGAAGAACTCCAGGAGCAATTCCAGGTGTGGGCCATTGATTTGTTGGGCTTTGGGCGATCGGCTAAACCCGCCCAGGAATATAGTGGTCAACTGTGGGAACAACAGTTACTGGATTTTATTGACCAGATGATTGGCGAAAAAACGGTAGTGGCGGGCAATTCCCTGGGGGGCTACGCTGCCCTCTGTACGGCGGCTAACGGTGGCGACAAAATTGCTGGGGTGGTCTTGCTCAACAGCGCCGGGCCATTTGGGGATCAAATTAGTGAGCGCAGTATCAATTTGGCGCAAAAAATGATCCAAAGTTTGATGCTCCAGCCCCTACCCAGTTATTTGCTATTCCAATATTTGCGCCGCAAACCCACCATTCGGAAGACCCTACAAAAAGTTTACGTAGATCAAACGGCGGTGACCGATCGCCTAGTGGAGGAAATTTACCGTCCTTCCTGCGATGCGGGGGCAGCCCAGGTGTTTGCCTCAGTGTTCAAATCTCCCCAGGGGGAAATGGTGGACAAATTGCTGGCTAAGTTGCAAGCGCCCCTGTTGGTCATTTGGGGAGAGGGGGATCCCTGGATGCGGGTCAAGGAAAGAAGCATCAAGTTTCGGCAACATTATCCCCAGTTAACGGAACATTTTTTACCAGCAGGGCACTGTCCCCACGATGAAGATCCGTCCACCGTCAATCGGCTGATGCGGGATTGGTTAGCTACCATTGGTTAGTCCCCTATCCCTTGGGGTTGATCCCCATCGTTTGCCATGACCCCGTTGACTTTCCGTAACTTAGGTCAATCTAAAGCCCAATCTATTCTGCGGACTTTGGTAACCATTGGCTTTGGTGTTGGATTGGCAATGGGGACGGTGGGGTGTAGTCCCAGTTACTCCCGATCGCCGGTGGTGGAATCTTTGCCCCTGACGGCGCAGGTAACGATTGGCTCGGAAACAATTTTGCTAGAAGTGGCGACAACTCCCACCCAACAGGCCCAAGGCTTGATGTTTCGCACCGAACTAGCTGGCGATCGGGGAATGTTATTCACTTTCCCTGAGCCAAGAATTGCCCGTTTTTGGATGAAAAATACCTTGATTCCCTTGGATATGATCTTTCTGCGGGATGGGCAGATTAAACAAATTATTCCCAACGTGCCTCCCTGCAAAGCGAACCCCTGTCCCAACTACGGCCCCCTCGGCCAAGAGGTTAATCAGGTGCTGGAACTGAAGGCAGGAAGGGCTCAAGAACTGGGCTTGGAAGTCAACCAAGTACTGGAATTTCTGCCCTTATCAGGGGATGTACCCGTCAAATAGTTTGTAGATTGCAGCTTATCGTTAGTATTTGTATTTTTTCAACTTAATACTCAATTTATTCCGACTCCCACCTAGGCTAATTTCCTTCTGGCGATCGCCTCTAGCACCTGGCAAGCATGGCCCTGGCACACACCACAATCAGCCCCTACTCCCGTGGACTCGGACAATTCTTCTAGGGAGGTTATGCCCCGTTGGGCGGCGGCTTCAATTTCTTTATCGCTGATACCCCGGCAAACGCAGATGTACATAAGGGTTCTTCTGTGAACTGTTATAAGAGATTTAACAAAGACTATTGCAAATTATTTTCATTATGCCTCAAGAAGGCAGAAAAAACAATTTTTTGTTGGCTATTTCCCATAGATCGCAAAAAAATTTAAATTAGAATGCGGTGTCTTTAGTTAAATTAAGTCTTATAAATAGAGATGTTTATAGATTAAGAAGCTTCATATTTAATTAAATTATTTGCAAATTTTTGCTGCGTTTCAAGCTCCCAGACTGGGTTTTTCCTTGATATAGCCCGCTCAAATTTCCAGGCTGAGTATCTTAAAATTCTCAAGAAGGATTTCCATTGCTCCCCCATTATGAAGAAAGGCTGGCTGCCAAAGCTTCAGAGGCCATTTCTAGGGAAAATACTAAAATTGCTCAATCCTTTGTCTGACAAGCATTTGGTCTATGCAAGAGATTAGCCACGCCAGAATTATCGGGCGATCCAGAATCTGCTCTTTTTTTGCGGTGTCCCCCAGGCAAATTCTTCAACCGTTGCAAATCATAACTTTCATGACTTAGTAACTCCGATGCCACTAAGTATACTGCAATATTTTTTAATTAGTCTTAACCAGCCAATGACCTTCTACCATCGTTCATAATTCAAAATTTTTCCAGAAGATGGCTAACAAAGAAAGGAATGACCTTAAATTGATTTTGATATAGCTCTACCAATGTCACCGGAGCTTCTACTGGAATCATGCCGGACTGATATTGCAAAACAGTTAGCATATTCCAGAAAGCAAAAAGAGCTGTGGCAAAAACTGCCCATTTCTGCCAGCGTTGACGGGGAAATTTTTGCCAAAAACTGGCTATCCCAAACACAAATAAAAAAGTGCAATTACTAAACATTCTCCCCCCCACACTAGCTCCCTGCCACCAAGACCACCAAGCGGCAATAAAATAAACTTGAGCTAGGAAAGTTACCAAAAAAATGGTGTTTAAACGGGGCAATAGTCGCCAACCCAGCACTAAGCCAACTACAGCTAGTAAGGTTATGGGATGCCAAATAAATAGGCCCCGATGACCGGAGAATAACACTTGCCAAAGGGATGGTTGCAACCAATTAAAGCTGCCCCCATGGCCTGTAGCTTGCCCCTCTTCTAAATAGGGAATGCGGTCAATGCCGCCATACTGCCAAAGATAAATTAATAGCTGGGGAATTTGCATTATTACCGCCACTGTCAGCATTATTAGCAGCGGTTGCCAAAATTTTCTCTGAGTAATATTTCTAAAAATAGTTTGACTTCCGTTTCTCCAATTAATAATTGCTAAGTTATTTTCTTTCTCATTCGATAATTTTCCTTCAAAACTGATCGCCGCCACCAATATAGGTGCGATAAAAAACAGCACATCCTGGGGCCGTACCCAAGCAGCAAAGGCGATCGCCAGCCCGAGAATAATTTGCCAACGGCCATTGGTTAACCAAGGTTTGGTGAATATGCCATATAAAAATAAGGCAATTAGGAAAGCAGAAACGGCGTGGGACATGGACACTTCTATGAATAGGTAGTAGCTCAATGGTGAAGCAAACCAAACTCCTGTCACCGCCAATAAACAACTGAGATGGGAAAAATAACGCCGGGCGAATAAATAACTTAAGGCTAAACCAGTGATGCCTAAACCAACGCTTCCTAAACAGTAAAATAACTCGTATGGCCAGGACATGCCATTGACGGGAATGGCGTTATTGAACTGATGCAAAATCAGAGCAACAAGATGGCCAAAGGCAAAGAATGGTAATAGAATAATGCCTAGGCCCACCGTGTATTTGCTGTATTCTGGAATGGGTCCAAATACCCGGGGACTGCTGTTGAATTGGCCTGCGGTTTCAGCGTAATAACTATATTCGTTATCTACCCTGAGGTTGCCATCAAATAATAAAGACCTCAAGGGGGTGTAATAGCCTAATCCATCACCGTACACCCCAAAGCCAGTGACAAAGAACTTGAGCAAAAAAATCCCTAAAGTAACAGCTATTGCAATTAAAAAGCAGTATTTAAGGTTTTTCTCGTCGTTAATGAAGTAAAAAATTTTACCTACCATTATCTATCCCTTCCATCACACCAATGATCTGTAAATTAAGCTTTCTTTTTTGGTTTGCGCCAGACCCAAAGAAAGTTGGTGGCCATGCTCCAAAAAACGGTAATCATGGTGGCTACGATCGCCGCTATTTTATGATCCCAGCCCAGCTTATTGCCCAAAATCACAATAATTAGACTCCAGAGAAAAAAGCCACTAAAGTTGGCCACATGGTATTCCCAACAGCGTTGCCAAGAAAGGCTGGGATTACGAAAGACCCACAAGTCGATCGCCCCGTAACGAATGATGGTAATAACTTCAGCAGAGAGGACAGAAGCCCAGGTGAGGGTCATACCGAGGGACACCTTGAACCAATCCAGCAGGACAACGTTAAAGACCATGGCGATAATGCCGATGATCCACCAGCGCACCATTGCATTCCGCCACAGGCGTTGTAGATAAATGGGCAAAGTTTCCCTGGTAATCATGGCAAAGTCAGTAAAGGGCAGATAATCCGGCTATTATACTGGTCAATGTTCTAGGAAAATTGGTATCTAATCTCAAACAGGGGCTAAATTTTTCCCTTGGAGGATAACGCAAAGCCCTGGGGCTTGGCCCTGAGTTGATCCAACGGCAAACTAATTATTGTTTTTATGTCTTCCCCTCTGGTTTTCCCCAGTGACAGCCATTATTGGCTTGAAAATGCCCATATTCCCCCCGATTTAATCAAAACTAGGGTAAATTACCCCCAAGAAATTCATTTTCCTAGGCCCTGGGAAGATTTAGGACTTTATCATCTGGAAATTGCCGACGGCACAATTAAAAACATCATTGCTGTTGGGCAGGGGGAAAACGTTAATGATGTTGTTAAAGATGACGCCATACCCAGGGTGAATCTGAAGCAAAGGATGATCCTGCCCTGTTTTGTGGATATGCATACCCACCTGGATAAGGGCCATATTTGGGGGCGATCGCCTAATGGAAATGGAACCTTTGCTGAGGCCATTGCCGGCACCGAACGGGATGCGGCCCACCATCAACAACCGGAGGATATTTACCGCAGAATGGAATTTGGTCTCCAGTGTAGCTACGCCCATGGCACAGTGGCGGTGCGGACTCATCTAGAATCGGCAGGGCAGAGGGGGCAAATGGTTTGGGAAGTTTTTCGTCAACTACGCCAGACCTGGGCCGATCGCCTGACTTTGCAGGGGGTAGCCATGGTAAGCACCGACTATTACCTCACCCCAGAGGCAGAAAAATTGGCCGATCAGATGGTGGAGTGGGGAGGAATTTTAGGGGGAGTGGCCTATGCTGGCCCCCAAGTGGAAGCCGAGTTGACACGCCTATTTACCCTTGCCCAGGCCAGGAATTTAGCCATTGACCTCCACGTTGATGAAAATGGCGATCGCCGCTCTCGAGTGTTACATCAAGTAGCCGCCATCGCCTTAAAAGTTGGTTTCACCGGTCAAATTGTCTGTGGGCACTGTTGCAGTTTGGATGTGCAATCCCCCCAGCAAGTCCAGCAAACCTTGAATTTAGTCAAACAGGCCAATATTGCCATCATTAGTTTGCCCCTGTGCAACCTGTATCTCCAGGGCCGCGATCAGCCCCAGAAACCGGCCTGGCGGGGCATTACCAAAGTTCATGACATTCAAGCTCAGGGCATTCCCCTTGTATTTGCCAGTGATAATTGTCGGGATCCGTTTTTTCCCTTTGGTGACCATGATGGCCTGGAGGTATTGAACCAATCCGTACGCATTGGCCAATTGGATCCCCCCTACGGTCGTTGGTGTGCCACCGTCAATCGCACCCCGGCCCAATTAATGGACCTGGCAGACCAAGGTTGCCTTGCTGTGGATGGCCCAGCGGATTTTGTCATCTTTCCAGCCCGTTACTTCAGTGAGCTTTTCTCCCGCTCCCAAGGCGATCGCCTAGTAATACGCAGGGGAAAACCAACCCATCATCGCCCACCGGAATACCAAGAATTGGATGATTTGATGGGGTTTGGGGCAGTGGGGTCATAAAAACCCGATGACAATCCGATGAATTGATTAACTTAATTAAGCTTAAAAACGTGGGGAAAGGCGCTTTTAACCATCAAGCGGTCTTGCTTGGAGAGGGAACCAACGCAGTCAAGAATATACTTATGTTCCAGAGTAAACAGTTTCATTCTCACCACCGAAGGAGTGAATAAGCCCGCTGAACGGGTATCTTCAATGGGAGTATCGAGGGGCCAAGGCGCATTTTTAGCCGAAGTGATCATAGCCATAACACTGTGACCAATGCGGTTATTAAAAGCAGAGGCGTCGGACAAAATTAAAGCGGGGCGACGAATATCAGATTGCCTATCCGTGAAGGGAACTGGGACAATGACGACGTCAAATTGTTCGTAAATTGTGTTCATAGGTGTCGGTATGCAGAATTATCAGCTTCAGAATTCCATTCGGTCATAGTGTCGGCGGTGGCGGCCATATAGTCAGCCCCAGATTCCCCCACTTTGCCGGGGGCAGGGCCTTGGGCCCTCTCAGCTTGGGGAAGAACCATTCCCTGGGGAGCAACCAACACAATAACTTCTACGGAAGTACCAGCTGGACACGGCAAATCCTGGAGCAGGAGCGTGCCATCTTCTGTCAATGTCGTAGCTAGTTTGTAAGCATTGATAGACATTATGTAGCAGTGTGAAATGTGGACCCTTGGCAACCAAAAGAATTTTAAATTTTCAACATTATCTTAGGCAATGATGAACCAGTGCAAAATAGATACTGAAGAGAAAATAATCTTTGGTCGGATATAGGACATATTAGCAGAAAAGTAAACAATTCGTGGGGATAGTCACCTTTATAATTGTTTTTAACTTCGACAACCATAATTAGTCAGACCATGTATTGTCAATGTTTAGAAAACCTTTATTGCACAGGCTCTTCAACCCCAGACAACGAGCAAAGTATGTACTAGTAAAAATCATTACTTGAAGATGATAATTGGGGTGATAAGTTCACTTGTAAATTAATTTTGTTCCAAGTTTTGAACCAGCATGGGGCGCCAACCAAAGTAAACGATAATACTCCTTTTCCATTCTTTCCTAAAGAAAATCCCCCCGGCTGGATGCAGTTATCCTTTATTGATCTCAATTCTAAAAACCAGGGAGGAGATCTTAGATCTTGGTGGTCATAGACAAAATTGTCTGAGGGCAGCGGCGGTAGCTTCCGGTTGTTCCAAGTGAGGCACATGGCCACAGGCATCAAGCCAGAGTAGTTGGCTCTGGGGCAACAGGCGACGGAATTGTTCCGGGGCTTTAGTGCCTAAAATTTTGTCTTGTTTACCCCAAATAATCAGGCTCGGTGAGGTAATTTGCCCCAACTGCTGGGAAAAGGAGCCATAGCCACCGCTTTTGGTGAAGGCAATCAGTCCCTCACTCCAACCGGCACAGGCTAAATGGGCCTCTGCACAGCGGCGAGCATCCTCACTGGCCAAACTCCGGTCGTAATAGGCGGCCTGGCCAATGCTTTGTCGCACGTTAGGATTGGCCAAAAATTTAGTTAACCAGCGATCCACCGGTGGAAACATTAACCGACTGGCAAAGGGTTGCTTGGCTAGACCAGCACTATCTATTAGCACTAGTTTTTTGACCCGTTCGGGAAAGCTGAGGCAAAAATCTAGGGCCACTGCTCCCCCCATGGATACCCCCACTAAGGTAATGGGTTCTTGAATAATTTTTTGCCAAAAATGGTCTAGGTGAATTTTGATGTTGGCTGGGGTGGGCGCTAATGTTTTAGATCTAGTTGTGAAGCCAAATCCCAACAGATCAACGGCGATCGCCCGAAAATCTTTTTTTATTAGGGGCAGTAGGCGGCGAAATTCCAACACCGAACTGTCAAAGCCATGGAGAAAAAGCATGGGCTCCCCCTGACCTTGATCGATAAAGTTGGTATCCACCGCTATGGCACTGGACTGACTGGGGCCGGAGATGGTAACAGAAACCTGTTGCATTTGTCGCCAACATTCCCAGGACGTTGCTTCGGTAAATGCCGGTACGGGGAGGGTTAAGGAAGAAATCATAGTCAAATGGTGCTGGCCAAAAGTGGCGATCTGTGGTTAGGGATGAACAAGTCTGCTCCAAAACCCTCTGGGGAACCCGTGGTAGGATCAGGCGAAAATGATCTCTCCAGAAAAATTGGGGCGGAGCTCACTATGGATTCAGGCAAAATTGTGGCCATTGTCACCGGTGCCATCTCGATTATTTTAGCTGTAGCCTATTTGGTTTTAGTACAAATTCTCGACTTTCGCGGGGAAATGGTGCCAGCGCCAATGGAGACCATGGGTCTGCTTACCCACGTTGCGGCGATCGCCAACGGCCCATTGTTACCTTGAGGTTGAGCATAGCCCATGGGAGTCAGCCAATTATTGCTTGTCGCTCCCCACTAACCACGAACGGGGTCAGCTATAATCAGAACTGTACAAATCTTTACATTAAGCATGGCCATGGCTGTTTCGGCGAAGGTTGAAATTTATACATGGAGCACCTGCCCCTTTTGCATGAGAGCCCTGGCGCTATTGAAACGTAAAGGGGTAGAGTTCCAAGAATATTGCATTGACGGCGATAACGAAGCGAGAGAGGCCATGGCAGAGAGGGCCAACGGTAGAAGGAGCTTGCCCCAAATTTTTATTGACGACCAACACATTGGCGGCTGTGATGATATCTATGCCCTGGAAAGTGCCGGCAAATTAGACCCCCTGCTCCAATAGTTGGGCAAGCTAATCGTTATTTGTACTATTTGACTTTAATCATTACGGCTTCTGCCCCCATCCCAAGGATATTTCCACTGTGAAACTGGCTTTTATTGTCGATCCCCTAGAAAAACTCGATCCGGGCCATGATTCCACCGTGGCCATGATGGAGGCGGCCCAAAAATTGGGTCATGAAGTCTTCGTCACATCAGTGGGAGATTTGGCAGTTATCAATGGCCAGGCCTGGGCTAAGTTGGCGGCGGTCCGTCTTCAGCCGGTGAGTTTGGTGGATGGCCACTGGCAAGTCTTCCAACCTTGGTACGAAGTGTCTGATTCCCAGTGGATGGACCTGACCGCATGCCAAGCGGTGTTTATGCGTAAGGATCCGCCGGTAACAGTCCAGTACCTTTACGCCACTTTCATTTTGGAATTATTGGCCCCTACTGAGACCATGGTGATCAATTCTCCCCAGGGACTAAGGGAAGCCAACGAAAAAATGTACACCCTGCAATTTGCGGCGGTGATGCCCCCCACAGTAGTTAGTTTGGACAAGGGTCTGATCCGTCAATTTTTGGAAGAGCAGGGGGCGGCGGTGTTAAAACCCCTGGGCGGTAAGGCTGGGGAGGGAATTTTATTCCTAGATCCTGGCGATCGTAACTTTAACTCCCTGGTGGAAATTAGTACTCAACAGGGTAGGGAACCGGTAATGGTGCAACGTTTTTTACCCGCTGCCAAGGACGGTGATAAACGGATTATCTTGCTGGATGGTGATCCCATTGGGGCCGTCAATCGCATTCCCAGTGGGGCGGAATTCCGGGGCAATATGGCAGTTGGTGGTCGAGTTGCCCCCACCACCATTACCCCCAGGGAAGCAGAAATTTGCGCTTTACTAAAACCCAAATTGCAGGCTGACGGTCTATATTTTGTCGGCATTGATGTTATCGGAGGATACCTAACGGAAGTTAATGTTACGAGTCCTACGGGAATCCGGGAGATCGACCGCCTCGAAGGAGTGTGCCTGGGAGAAAAGGTAATTTACTGGTTAGAAAAGCAATTTTAGCCTGGGATCGAGATATCTCAATCTCAGTAAGTTTGATTAAAAAAAGATTATTGGTTGGGCAACCAGTCATTTTAGTCTTGTTTTTTCTTGATCCCCGTCTTTTTTTGTTCCATCCCATTTGATTATTTAAAGATTTTGTTACCCGCTAAGGCTGGGCACTGCGCCAAAAGTATCGATTTGTAAAACGAATATTAAGACAACCTGAAGAGAATTTGCTCCCATTGGGCAGGTAAACGCAGACGGGGTAACAGTTTAATGGAGATCTGCCCCCTTGGTTGAATAGGGCAAAATATAAATATCTAGAAAGTTCGAGCTGATATTTTTCAAACACTTTAATAACTGCCTAATTTCCCCACGCACCCCCATGAAAACTGCCAATTTTGTCACTTCTTCCTGCCGCTATTGCCGTTACTACCAAGCTGAAGGTAGGCGGGGCGGCATTTGTAACCAACTCAACGTGCCAGTACAGGCCCAATGGAAAGCTTGTGCTCTGGCGGCAAGGCCCTTTGCTGGTTCTTGGGAAAACCTTGAAGATGTGGTTCATTTGGAGCATGCCTATGCCCTCACCACCAAGGACGATGCGGTGGAAGAGCCCTCAGAAACTATGATCACGGCCGAAGCGGCCTAGGCAAGACGTTTTTGGATATGGCGGGGTTGGTTAGGACTTACTAGATAGCTTGGGACCGATGGCGCGGAACGTTCATTGTGGGAGTTAGGGCAACCAGGGATATTGGCTAAAATCAGGGGAGCGTTTTTCCAAAAAGGCTTGTTTGCCTTCACTACCCTCGGCGGTCATGTAATAAAGTAGGGTGGCATTGCCAGCTAGTTCTTGTAGCCCGGCTTGGCCGTCACAGTCAGCGTTGAAAGCAGCTTTGAGACAACGGATGGCCAAAGGACTTTTGCTCAGAATTTCCTTGGCCCATTGGATACCTTCTTCCTCCAGGCGATCGACGGGGACAACGGTGTTGACCATGCCCATGCGTTCGGCTTCCTGGGCTGAGTATTGCCGACAGAGATACCAAATTTCCCTAGCTTTTTTTTGCCCGACAATACGAGCTAAGTAACTGGAACCAAAGCCTCCGTCAAAACTACCGACTTTCGGCCCAGTTTGGCCAAAAACAGCGTTATCCGCAGCAATGGTTAGGTCACACACCAGATGCAAAACGTGGCCACCGCCAATGGCATAGCCAGCTACTAGGGCGATGACAACCTTGGGCATGGAGCGAATTAACCGTTGCAAATCAAGCACGTTGAGGCGGGGAGTGCCTTGATCGTCGATATAACCCCCTTCCCCCCGGACAGATTGGTCACCACCGGAACAAAACGCATACTTGCCATCACTGTGGGGCCCAGCTCCGGTTAGTAGCACTACACCAATGCGGCTATCTTCCCGGGCGTTACAAAACGCATCATAGAGTTCAAAAACGGTTTGGGGACGGAAGGCGTTGCGTTTATGGGGACGGTTGATGACAATTTTGGCGATGCCACCGGCTTTGTAATAGAGAATATCCTCGTAATTTTTTGCAACGTGCCAATCCATGGGTTCCCTCCTGAGCAATCCTTACCTATCTTACGGTTGCAGGGTGAAGGTTTCACTCTCCTTGTGCCCGATCGCCGTTGGATAGTAATAGGGAATCTGAAGCGACAATCAATATACCCCATGACCATTGCGCCCAATCCTAAAATCAGGCTAATCAAGTTTTTCCTTCAGGGCTAAGCCATTTTGGTGTACCTTTCTGGCCTCTGTTTTCATTTGTTGTTCCACAGCTCGACAGGCTCGACAGAGTACGGCCTTGGAATTGATATTGCCCTTGGCCACTTCGTACCACCATTGCTGGGCCTCGGCCCTCCAGACCTCTTCTTTGCCGCACTGACGACATTGCACCAATTGGTCCACATAGAATCTGGGCATGGGTCCATAGGTGTTGTTATGGCTCAATGCCTGGGGATTGGCCATGATGGCTTCCGCTGGTGGAATAACGTTGGGATCACAGGGATTTATGGGGCCTCTTTGCTTAACTCGGCGGAGTCTGGCGGCTTCCAATTTTTGCTTTTTTGCCTTGCGCCTAGTCATGGCTAAAACTTGGTTGTCAAACAATCTTAACTGTTCAATTCTAAGAAATTGGCCCAAAACTTTGATGATCGCTTTAGTATGCAAGTTAGGAACCCAGTGTTTATTCCAATTTTTTTTCCATGACCATTGCCGCCCCAGCCACTGCTGTTGCTCCCCTTACTTCTGCCCCAGCCCCGAAAAAGATTGGGGTGCCCAGGGAGTGCTTTGACCAGGAATGTCGGGTGGCCATGACCCCTGACACCGCGAAAAAGCTACAAAAGTTGGGCTTTGACCTCCTGCTAGAAACGGGGGCCGGCAGTCGGGCTGATTTTGCTGATGCACTCTACGAAGCCCTCGGTTGTCAAATCGTTGGCGATCGCCAAACGTTATTTAACCAAGCGGATATTATTCTCAAGGTGCGTCCCCCTGCTCCGGAGGAAGTGGATGAGTTGCCGGAGGGTAAGACCCTAATTAGTTTCATTTGGCCCGCCCAGAGTCCAGAACTGCTGGAGAAATTGGCCGCCAAAAATATCACCGTGCTAGCCATGGATGCGGTGCCCCGGATCAGCCGGGCCCAGAAGCTAGATGCCCTTAGTTCCATGGCCAACATTGCCGGTTATCGGGCTGTAATTGAAGCGGCTAATCGGTTTGGACGCTTTTTCACCGGGCAAATTACCGCAGCGGGCAAAGTTCCCCCGGCCAAAGTTCTAGTCATTGGGGCCGGGGTGGCCGGTCTAGCGGCGATCGGGGCGGCCAAAAGTTTAGGGGCGATCGTACGGGCCTTTGATACCCGCCCAGTGGTCAAAGAACAGGTGGAAAGTTTAGGCGGCGAGTTTCTCCTGCTGGATTTCAAAGAAGATGGCACAGGACAAGGCGGTTACGCCAAGACCATGAGTGAAGAATTCATTGCGGCGGAAATGGCGTTATTTGCAGCCCAGGCCCAGGAGGTGGACATTATTATCACCACAGCGTTAATTCCTGGTCGTCCTGCTCCCAAGTTAATTACCGAAGCAATGGTGAAATCCATGCGGGCCGGTTCCGTCGTGGTAGATCTAGCGGCGGAGCAAGGAGGAAATTGTGAAGTTACTAAACCCGGTGAGGTTTACGATTACCAAGGCGTAACCATCATTGGCTACACCGATTTACCCAGTCGCATGGCCAGTCAATCCAGCCAACTGTATGGCACTAATCTTTGGCATTTGCTCAAGGACATGGGGGGCTCGGAAGACTTTAAGGTGGATTTGGAAGATGAGGTAATCCGGGGGGCATTGGTATCCCATGAAGGCAAAGTTACCTGGCCGCCCCCGAAAATTAATCCCCCCAGCCCTCCCCAACCAACTAAACCAGCGGTAACCGTGGTGGAAAGCGAGGCCAAGTCTGCCAAAAAGTCTGGCTCTAGTAATTTTCTCTGGCTAGCCCTAGCGGCGATCGCCTTGGTGGGCATTGGGGTGGGGGCACCAACTTCTTTCCTTTCCCACTTCACTGTGTTTGTGTTGGCCTGTGTGGTGGGCTGGCAATTAATTTGGAATGTGGCTCCGGCTCTCCATACCCCTTTGATGAGTGTAACCAACGCCATTAGTGGCATCATCATCATCGGCGGCATGCTCCAAATTTCTGGGCCGTTGAATAGTCCCACTACCATTCTGGGGGCGATCGCCATTTTAGTGGGAACAATCAACATTGCTGGGGGATTTTTAGTTACCCAGCGGATGCTAAAAATGTTTAGGAAGTAATTTGTTTTGAGCTAAGAGGTCCTCAACCATGGCTAGAAAATCGAAAGAATTTCAACGGTTATTTCACGAAGAAACCCATGCTAAGAAATCACCAAGAAGGGAGCCTACTCCTCAATCTATTAGGAAAAAGGAATTAGCGGCTTACGATCAATTTAAAGAAAAGCTTGAAAATGATGAGCAGAATAAAGGCATTACCTTTGTTGAAAAACCGAAGGGCATGAGAAAGATGTCTATGGTTTTGGAGCAATTTGTCGCCCCCTTTCTTGATGATGAAGACTCCTATGAAGAAAGGGAATTTTTCTTTGAGTTGGCAGTATTAGCCTGGAATTGTGCCGTATTTCCTGAAAGTGGACGAGAAAAGCTTATGGAAAGTTTTTTTTCGGGTTTGGCCAATCCCCTCGACCCAGAAAGTATGGAAGCGACGCAGGATTTAAGAGTTTTTGTTGAGGAGTTAATTGAGCGCAAATTAGATGTATTCCCTAAGGACAACAGAATTATCCAAGACTTTCAATTGACTCAACATGAAGCCGGTTTCCATATTTCTGTTTCCTACGTTATCGCTCGATAGTTTCCATGCAAATTTCCCCAGCATTTAAATATAAAATTTCCATTGATCCAGACAAAATTACTGTATTTTGTCAGCAATGGCAAATAACTGAGCTTGCCCTATTTGGTTCAATTCTCCGAGATGATTTTGATCTAGATATTTGATCATCAAACTGGTAGTCATCGTATCTGATACTCGTCAAACAAGGATCGCTTATCAATCTAGCCAACAGCCAAGCAAAGAGTTATCAAGTTAAACAATTCCTTAATTTACTCTCAAGAGTGATCATGGCTCTCCCCAATATTTTTAATGATTATACAATTAATCTTTTTCAAGATAAGGATCGAGATTGGTTAGCTTACTTGGTAGAAATGCCCAATGTTTCTGCTTTTGCCGATTCTCCTCAGGCCGCCCTTGCTGAGTTAGAAATTGCTTGGCAAGGGGTGAGAGAAAGCTATCGTAAACACGGAGATCCGATCCCAATTATCGAAAAGGTTTACGCAAAATCTTAATCATTTCACAAGATTACCGACTAATTCCAACTAATTTCTATGTCTAACAGTTTACAAACCGTGGCCTATGTGGCCGCCAGCATATTATTCATCTTCAGCTTAGGGGGTTTAGCCAACCAGGAAACGGCCCGCCGGGGAAATCTTTACGGCATTGCCGGTATGGCGATCGCCTTTTTAGCCACTGCTTTGGGAGGAAGTTTTACCGGTTATACCACCTTGTTCGGGGCGATTATCCCCGCTGTGGTGATCGGTTTTCTCCTAGCTTCCCGGGTAGCCATGACCTCCATGCCAGAATTGGTCGCTATTCTGCATAGTTTTGTCGGTTTAGCCGCTGTCCTAGTAGGTATTGCCAATTACCTGGCCCCGGAAAATAGTTTAACGGGTTCCGAAGCCTTCATTCACCAAATAGAAATTTACGTGGGCGTGTTTATTGGGGCCGTCACCTTCACTGGCTCCATTGTGGCCTTTGGCAAATTGCGGGCCCTGATTAGCAGTAAACCTCTCATGCTCCCGGCTCGGCACTTCTTGAACATTTCCCTACTGGTGGCCACGGTCATTTTCGGCGTGCAATTTATGCAGTTGGCCAGTCCCGCTGGTTTAACGTCACTGCTGATTATGACTGCCATTGCCGGAGTGTTGGGGCTCCATCTCGTCGCGGCGATCGGGGGGGCAGATATGCCCGTGGTAATTTCCATGCTCAACAGCTATTCCGGTTGGGCGGCGGCGGCGGCGGGCTTTATGCTCTCCAACGATTTGCTGATTATTACCGGAGCTTTAGTGGGCAGCAGTGGCGCAATTCTGAGCTACATCATGTGTAAAGCCATGAACCGTTCCTTCATCAGCGTTATCCTTGGTGGGTTTGGAGAAGGTTCTAGTAAAGCTTCTACGGGGCCGGCCCAGGAGGTAACTGGTACGGTTACTAAAACCAGTGCGGAAGAAGTGGCAGAGGAATTACTCGATGCCCAGAGTGTAATCATTACCCCTGGTTACGGTATGGCGGTGGCCCAAGCCCAGCATCCCGTGGCAGAAATCACCAAATTGCTCAAAGAAAAGGGCATTGCCGTTCGGTTTGGTATTCACCCCGTCGCTGGCCGTCTTCCCGGTCACATGAACGTTTTACTAGCGGAAGCTAATGTGCCCTATGATGTGGTGCTGGAAATGGACGAAATTAACGAAGATTTCCCCGAAACCGATGTGGTGTTGGTGATTGGAGCCAATGACACGGTCAATCCCAGTGCATTGGAAGATCCCACCAGTGCGATCGCCGGCATGCCGGTGTTGGAAGTGTGGAAAGCTAAACAGGTGGTGGTGATGAAACGGAGTATGGCTTCTGGTTATGCCGGCGTGGAAAATCCTTTGTTTTATAAGGAAAATACCCAAATGCTATTCGGGGATGCCAAGAAAAATGTCGATGCCATTTTGACCCAACTACGGGCCAAGGACGAGGCGACCAGTGGCGATAGGGTTCTAGTTTCTGCCTAGGATCACCACTGAAAACCTAATCAATTGGCGAATGGGGGAAGTGGACAATTTCCCCTATTTTTGCCAACGGTTATTGATGGTTATCCACACCAAAGATAATTAGGCGGGTGTGGGCCAGAGATTGGGGCTGGCGGGTTTACGTATCGGTGGAGGCCAGGGAAGAAGAAGATTTTGGCCATTTTTGAACGATCGCCGTGGTCAGGAAATGGGATAAAAGACCGATGGGCCCGGCAAACAAGCACAAAATCAGGGAATGGGTCGTCCAGATGCCCGTTTCTCGCCCTTGCCAATAGATCCAGCGTCCGACAAACAGATCCATCACCAAGTAATGTATCCAACCGACAGCCATGATACTGGGGTCGCTAAAGGCCTGGGCAATTACCCCCAATTCCGGGCTAGCCAGGGCGGCGGCCGATGTTGATCCCAGGGAATTAATGAATAAGAGCAAATAAACAACCGCCAAAAGGGCCAGGGGAATGAATGACTGCATCACCTTTTGGGTTCCCTGCCATCCCGGTAGAAGGATCATCAGGGCCCAGAACGGTAGAACCCCTAGATTACTAACGTTAAAAATAAGTTCCGTTGCCGTCGAAGAAAGGAGCATAAAGAAATAGTCCGCAGGAGTGTTACTGATCCTGGCGAATTTTGAGTGGTCTGGCAAGGTTCAACTGTGGTTTTGAGGAGATTGGGGCACTTCCAGCGACTACAGTTGACGACGGAAGTCTATTGTACGTGGTTAGGCCGTCAACTACTTGGTGATTATTGCATTGTGGCGGCGATCGCCCTCCATTCAGCAGTGGGGGTTGATAATGGGGAAAGAATTAAGTTTGATTTTTTGCCATGACCACCGATCTATCGGTTTACCTTGACCAAGCCCAACGAGCCGGAGCGGAAAGCGCTGAAGTTTATTACTCCCGTTCCTTTTCTCGGCCGGTTTTCTTTGAGGCTAATCGGTTAAAGCAGTTGGAAAGTTCCGAATCGGAAGGGGTAGCCCTGCGGCTGTGGAAAAATGGTCAGGCCGGTTTAGCGGTGGCCTATGGGCCGGTGGAGCCTGGGGTTTTAGTTGAAAAAGCCTTGGCCCTAGCAGCCTTGAATCCTCCCAATCCGCCCCGCTTCACTAATCCCCGTCAAGATTATCGGGAAAGCTTGGGTGAGGATTTTTCCGTCGAACAATTAATTGATTGGGGCCAAACGGCGATCGCCAGTTTACAGTCAGAGTTTCCAGAAGTGCTTTGTAGTGGGGAATTAGCCTGTAGCACCGACAGTACTCGCCTCATCAACAGTGAAGGTTTGGATTGTACCTGGACCGAGAGAAGTTTGAGCTACTATTTCGGGGTGGAATGGATTAGGGGGGAAGATTTTTTGGCTATTTACGATGGGGAGCAATGTCGGGGTCAAGCCAACGTCCAACAGGTAGTGAAAAATCTGCGGCAACGTTTGCTTTGGGCAGAAATTAATCAACAAATTCAGGGGGGCAAAATGCCCATCTTGCTCACCAGTGGGGCCGCCGGTTTACTGTGGGACACGGTGGGGGAAGCCCTCCATGGGCAACGGGTAACGGAAGGTTCCTCCCCGTGGGCGGAAAAATTAGGACAAACTGTGGCCATTGAAGGACTACATATTAATCAAGATCCCGGCGCCATTCCCTTTGATTGCCCCTTTGACGATGAAGGGAGCCCCACCCAAAAACTGGCTTTGATTAAAGAGGGAACCATTGCCCAGTTTTACACCGACCAAGAAACGGCGGAAAAATTAGGCACAACCACCACGGGTAACGGCTTTCGTCCCAGCTTAGGCAGTGCCCCCCAACCGGGTTTGGTCAATATGCTAATCACACCGGGAACCGCTAGCTTTGACCAATTACTGAAAAAATTGGGCAATGGCTTAGTTGTTGATCAAATCCTTGGGGGCGGAGCGGATATTTCCGGTGATTTTTCCATCAATGTTGATTTGGGCTATCGAGTGCAGAACGGGGAAATTACCGGCAGGGTGAAGGACACCATGGTTTCTGGCAATGTTTATGAACTATTAAGTCAGATTATCGCTTTGGGTTCAGACCGCCGTTGGCAGGGTTCCTGTGCCACTCCGTCAATTATTTTAGATGGGGTATCCATCACTGCCTAGCGCTATATTTGAGCAACGTAATTTTGGTTTGACTGCCATTGGAAAAAATCCGGCCAGGAATTGCCCAACGGTTATTTATCTAGGCTTTGATGGTACTGTAATTGAATGAATAATGTTACTCGCTATCAAAACGCTGCGCTTCAGTACTATCAAGATCTGACAGGATCTTCCCATCTCCACTATGGTTATTGGCAACCAGTTCCGGAGACAGAAGATGATTTAACTATGGCAAAACTTCGCCATGCCCAGGAGCAATATACTGACCATTTGCTTTCATTTTTACCGCAGAATATCGAAACCGTACTGGATGTGGGGTGTGGCAACGGGGACAATGCCAGTCAGCTAATTGGCAAAGGTTTACAAGTGGAAGGCATTGCTCCAGATCCTTTTCAGGAGTCCAATTTTTTACAAAAGACCGCAGGTAAAGCTCGCTTTAATAGCAATACTTTCCAAGGATTTATAGAAGATTTACAACGGATTAGTTCCGCTCCCAAATATGATTTGTTGCTTTTTAGTGAAAGTACTCAATATATGGCTTCAGATACCATTGCCGATGGAGCGAAATTCTTGGTGAAACCAGGAGGTTATGTGCTACTGGCTGACATGTTTCGTAAAAATGCGCAGTATCAGACAGGAATGTTTTCCAATTGTTTGATTAAAGATGAATTGCAGATGGTGATGGAAAAGGCTGGTTTTATTCTGCTCGACAGTGATGATATTTCTCAACAAATTGTACCAACTCTGGATCTTTGTGTGCAAAGTTTTCAGACCTTTGGCGTTTCAACTTTAACTTATTTGGCCAGTTTAGTTAGGATTGCAGTCCCCCCCCTGTATAAAATTTTCGACTACTTTTTAGGTAAACAAGCCAAAGCCTTGGTGCAGGAAGGATTACAGGCTGGGAATATTTTTCGGGATCATTTATGCTATGAAATCCAACTTTGGCAAAAACTTGCTTAAATTTCTGGGGGCGATCGCCATTGTGGTAACGGGGATTTACCCTGGGCAGGGGGAAAGTTAAGAATAATGACTAATTTGTCTTGCTGGCCAAAGCCTAGGCGTATAAGTAAAGTAAAGCCCCTTCACCGCCGGAGAGAACAACTATGTCCGCCGAATTTTTTGACTGCCTACAACATAAATGCGCCTATGTGGCGATCGGAGAATTTAAACCCGGTCGGTTTGCGGAGGCCCAACGGTTGTATGAAAAGGCTATTTCCACCTATAAAAGCGGCTTTAAGGGTGCCTTCCTACTGAGAAAACCCAATTCCGATGAAGGCATTGCTGTGATTCTCTGGAATACCATCGAAGACATGGAAGCGAATCAAACGGAAGTCCACCGCAAAATTCTGGATGAAATGGGCCCTTTATTCAATATTCCTCCGGTTACCAATATTTACGAAGTTTGTAGTGAGGTGGAAGCCTACGGTAAGGTGCTCTGTTAACCATGTACAACATTAGTTTTACCCCTGATCGCCCGTTAACCTACCATCTGGAAGATGATCAAAGTTTGGCTCGACTTTCCCTCGTGCCGGGGCGGGGCGGTCTGGTTACCAATTGGACCATTCAAGGTCAACCCGTCCTATATTTTGACGAAGAGCGGTTTCAAGATCCATCCCTGTCGGTGCGGGGGGGAATCCCGATTTTATTTCCCATTTGCGGCAATCTGCCCCATGATCAGTTCAACTACGACGGTAAAAGTTATCGCCTCAGACAACATGGTTTTGCGCGGGATCTACCCTGGGAAGTAATCGGCCAGCAAACCCAAGCAAGCGCCCAGTTGGATTTGCGATTGAGCCATAATGATGCCACCCTCGAGGTTTTTCCCTTTGCATTTGAACTAGTTTTTCGCTATCAACTCCAGGGCCATAATCTCCGCATTGAACAACGTATTGCTAACCTTGGCGATCAACGGATGCCCTTTTCGCTTGGCTTGCATCCCTACTTTTTTTGCCGAGAGAAACTGGGAGTTACGTTGGCAATTCCCGCTGATGACTACCTAGACCAAAAAACTGGCGATCGCCATGGCTATGGTGGTCAACTGGATCTCACTGCCCCGGAATTGGATTTAGCCTTTACCCAAATTTCCCAGCCAAGGGCCAATTTTATCGACCCAGACCGGAATGTAAAGATAGAAGTTAGCTTCAGTGAACTGTACCAAACCCTGGTGTTTTGGACTGTGGCAGGGAAGGACTATCTTTGCCTCGAACCCTGGAGTGGCCCCCGCAATGCCCTCAATAGCGGAGAGCAATTGGCCTGGGTGGAACCCTATTCTTCCCGTTCTGCCTGGGTGAATTTTCAGGTGTCAATGGAATAATTTTCCTACCCTTTTCCCTTGAGTTAAGAGCCTATTGGCAGTTTCAACTTAAGGAATGGGGGCGTGAAAACCCCCAAAACTATCCCTTGAACTATGGCTCAATTAACTCTGTTCAGACCATGAAGATCTAAAATTTTCCCTGGAGAGCCTCGTTGCACCGTTCACAAATGCTGGGATCATCGCTAAAACTACCCACTTGGGTGGAATAATTCCAGCAACGCTCACATTTATGACCATCTGCATTGGTAATGCCTAGGCTTAACGCATCTGTTGAAGTCTTGAATTGCAAGGCATTAATTCCAGCCGTATCCTCCAACAATTCCACTTGGGAAGCCAACAACAAATAACGCAGAGTATCCACATGATTGGATTCTTCTCGGTTATAACGCTGTAGTAATTGGGACCAATGGTCGTCGTTAGTGTGGATTAAGACCTTAGCTTCCAAAGACGCACCGATCGCCTTAGCGGTACGGGCCGATTCCATCACCTTATTAACTTCTGTGCGTAGTTGCCGTAGCTTCACCCAGGTTTGGGCTAATTCTGGCTGCACCCAATGGGAATCCATGGTTACCCAACCGGCTTGGAAAACCGATTCCGCTGGCTTTTCATAGGGTAAAAATTGCCAAATATCTTCCGCCAAATGACACAACACCGGGGCGATGGCCTTGACCAAATTTTCCAACGCTAACTGGAGTACGGTTTGGCAACTGCGGCGGCGGGGAGCATCGGGGGCAGAAATATACAAACGGTCTTTAGCAATGTCTAAGTAAAAGTTGGATAAATCCACCACACAAAAGTTTTGTACCGTTTGGAAAAACTTAAAGAATTGGAAACTTTCGTAGGCTTCCGTTACCTCCGTAAATACTTCCGTCATACGGTGCAACATATAACGGTCTAATTCTGGCAAATCTTCATAAGCCACTGCATCGGTTTCAGGATTAAAATCATGCAAGTTACCCAGTAAAAACCGGGCCGTATTGCGGATTTTGTTGCGCACATCCACCAACTGCTTCAGAATGCCTTGACCAATGGGCACATCATTGGCATAGTCCACCGACGCCACCCAAAGCCGTAAAACGTCTGCCCCATAGGCGGGTTCCTGTTTTTGATTTTTACCGCCATTGATGATTTGGTAAGGATCTACCACATTACCCAAGGACTTACTCATTTTATGGCCCTTTTCATCGAGGACAAAACCATGGGTTAACACCGTTTTATAGGGGGCAATACCATTCACCGCCACGCTGGTGAGCAAGCTGGACTGGAACCAACCCCGATGCTGGTCGGAACCTTCCAAGTACAGATCCACCGGGTATTTCAGTTCTGGCCGATTGTCCGCCACCGCCGCCCAGGAAGAACCAGAATCAAACCACACGTCCATAGTGTCTTCCCCTTTGCGGTAGGTACGGCCATTGTTCCGGTATGCCTCCGGTAGCAGTTCCTCTACTGTCAATTCCCACCAGGCATCGGACCCTTTTTGGGCAATAATCCGTTGCACATGGTTAATGGTTTCCTCCGTTAACAAAGGCTCATTGGTTTCATCGTCGTAAAATACGGGAATGGGCACACCCCAAGCCCGCTGACGGGAAATACACCAATCACTGCGATCGCCAACCATGGGGGTAATGCGATTTTCTCCTTGGGCAGGAATCCAAGTAACTTCTTTGATGGCTTTTAGGGCTTGATCTCGAAAACCTGCCACCGAGGCAAACCACTGTTCCGTGGCTCGGAAAATAGTCGGTTTTTTGGTGCGCCAATCGTAGGGATATTTATGCTCATAGGCCTCTTCCTTCAGCAACGCTTTCTTGTCTTGGAGGGCATTAATAATCGCTTCATTGGCATCTTTAAGCACATTTAAACCAGCAAACTGCCCCGCTTCCGCCGTTAAATTGCCGGCCCCATCCACTGGGGACAAAATTGGTAAGCTGTACCGTTGCCCCACAATGTAATCTTCCTGACCGTGCCCTGGGGCGGTGTGGACTAATCCCGTACCCGATTCCGTGGTGACATAATCCCCACCAATGACAATGGGGCTAACCCGGTCATATAGGGGATGGCGATACTGGGTATTTTCCAGGGCTTCCCCTTTGATGGTGGCTTTAACGGTTAACTGCACCCCAAAGGTTTCACTTAATTTTTCCACCAAATCCAATGCCACAATTAGGTAACTGTTCTGGAAAATATGGGATTCCGTTTGCACCACTGCGTAGGTTAAATCTGGGTTCAATGCCACGGCTAAGTTACCGGGTAGAGTCCAGGGAGTGGTAGTCCAGATAGCCACCGCTAAATCATCAATGTAGGGCGCTAGAATTTCCGTAGCCTTTTCTCCCGCCTCGGTGATGGGAAAACCAACATAAATGCTGCGGGAAGTGTGGCCTTCGGGGTATTCCAACTCCGCTTCTGCCAAAGCCGTGCGGGAACTGGGACTCCAATGGACGGGTTTTAGGCCTCGATAGATGTAACCCTTGAGGGCCATGGCTCCAAATACGCCAATTTGGGCCGCTTCATATTCCGGGGTCAGAGTTAAATAGGGTTTTTGCCAATCCCCCCAAATGCCGTAACGCTGGAAACCCACGGCCTGTTCCTGCTGGGCTTTGAGGGCAAAATCCCTGGCTTTGTGGCGCAGAGTGAGAGGGGTTAACTCCGCCCGTTCACTGCTTTTTAGGCTTTGCAGAACTTTGAGTTCAATCGGTAAGCCATGGCAGTCCCAACCGGGGACATAGTGAACTTTGTGCCCCTGTAATAGTTTATATTTATTAATAATATCCTTAAGGACTTTATTGAGGGCATGGCCCATGTGGAGAGCGCCGTTGGCGTAGGGCGGCCCGTCGTGGAGCACAAACAAATCTTTGGGGTTATGGTCTGCTAGGTCGGCGTAAATTCCTTTTTCCTGCCAATATTGCTGAATTTCCGGCTCTCTTTTGCTGGCATTGGCCCGCATATCAAAGCGGGTTTGGGGCAAGTTAACGGTGTCTTTATAACTTTTGGCTTCAGTCACAGTGGCTTTAGGGCAGAGTTGTGCATAGGAATACTTGTTGATTTTACCCCGTTTTCCTAACCCATCCACCGCTGTTTTACTCCCCCCTCGGCGATCGCCATAGGCTGGTCTTTGCTTGATCTACCCTGGCGGCCCAGTATAATTCCAAGGGATGATCGTCTATCAACCTGCTCATTTTTCTGGAACAACCGGCCATGAATGAACCAAAACAGACCGAAACCGTCCAGGTGGTGGAAAAAGTTAGTGCTATTCTTTCCCCCTATTTCATTGTCATTGTGGGTTTGTTTTTGGCTGATAGTAATTTTTTGATTGGCATTGCCCTGGTATTTGTGGGGGTGTTTTCCCTGCTCAAACTGTCTTGGCAGGATGTGCAAACAGGGGTGGAAAAAGTTAAGGGCTTCTTTGCCGAAAAGCCATAGGTGTGGTTAGGGGAAAAGTCAGACCTGAGCAACAGGCACTAAAAAGGTAAATCCTCTTCTTCCTCCGGGACGATCGCCGGTCGGTTGAGCACGGTGGGTTGGTTCGTTTGAAGATGGCCGTTGTGGTCCATGGGAGGCTGGGCTGGTGCTGTTGGCACATCATCGCCATTATCGGCCCCCGGTTGGGGAGTAGCATCGGACGCCACAATTTCCCCGTCAAAATTTTTGGCAAACTGCTCGATCGCCTTACGGGTGGCAGTTTCACTAATATTTTCTGGAGGAAGGGCTTCGCTGACTGGTTCCGGTGGCGATGTTGGTCTGGACTGACTATGGGATTCCCGTCGGGGGGAAGGCTTAATTTCTGAGGTGGCCGTTCCAGAGGCGATCGGTGGGGATGCAGGGGGAGTAGACGCTACGGTTTTTGTCGGAGGATGACTCGGTTCCGGGGTAAAAGCTGGTGGTTTAGTATGGCTAGGGGGCGGAGGAGTACTAACGGAAGACTGCTCTGGATTAGATGATTTGCCCACTACCAAATTAACTTTCACCGATTGGCCACAGGCCTGCCCTAGGGCCGCTTCCAGTTCATCTTTTTTACCTGCCGCAATTTTCAGCAATTGTTGGGTAGTGACACTCACAGTGGCATTGTTGCCCACTAAGCCAACTAAAGCACCAAAGGATTTAAATAAGGACTGACTAAGGGCGCCTAGGTTGTTTAAGGTTTCTGCCCACAGTTGAGTTAAGTCGCCATGGTATTTGGTTGGCTTCGAGCTGGAGTCATCTACGACTTCATTCTGTTCCACAGCAACGGTTTCAGAAGTGGGGGGCGGCGGGGTAATGGGGGAATCCACCACCGTCAGACGGTTATGCTGGCCACTGGGAAAGGCGACCACATTACTGGGTTTTGCCTGGGTTGTCCGTTGGACCCCAGATGCTTTGGCTGAAGATTGCTGAGTTGCAACGGTTGCTACTGCACAGGCTGATGGTAACAAGCCCAACAGGGTCACCTCCAACCAGAGTCGGGGTTGGGTGGTATTGCGAATTTGGATTTCACTCTCCTTCAGTTTTTGTTGTCCTTGTAAAATTATCCCCCTCTCCCACTGGGGAGCCAGACCGCAGAGTGCTTGCCAAGTTTCCGCTGTCACCGCTACTAAATCCGACCGTTGGGGAGCAGTTTGGGCAATGAGTAAGTTTAAGTAAAAGCTTGCTAGGTTTTGTAATACCACCAGGGGTTCCCGTCCCCGGTTTAAAATTTGCCGACAGGTGCCCAATAGTGTTTCTGCATCGTCACTGGCGATCGCCTCTAGGAGAGTCAATAAATCCTGCTCTGGCACTGCCCCCACCAGATCCCAAACCTTATCAGGGGTAATTAGATCGGGGAGTAAACTTAGTTGATCGAGTAAACTTTCTGCATCCCGTAAACCGCCATTGGCAATTTGGGCCACTAGGGTCAAAGCCGGGTCGTCAATATGAATCTGTTCTTGCTGGGCAATGTACCGTAGATGGCTAACCATTGCTTCTAGAGGAATGCGGCGATAATCAAATCTTTGACAGCGGGAAATGATGGTGGGTAGCACCCGCTGGGGATCGGTGGTGGCCAAAACAAAAACAACCCTTTCCGGCGGCTCCTCCAAGGTTTTCAATAGAGCATTAAATGCGGCCGTACTAAGCATATGACATTCATCGATCACATATACTTTATACCGACATTGTACTGGAGAAAATTGGGCCCGTTCAATAATTTCTCGAATATTATCTACCCCTGTATTACTAGCCGCATCAATTTCAATGACGTCTAAAGCGGAACCGTTGGTAATGGCCCGACAGGTAGCACATTGACCGCAGGGGGTGGCCGTGGGCCGATCGCCGGCAATGCAGTTTAGGGACTTGGCTAAAATTCTCGCCGAAGAGGTTTTGCCCGTTCCCCTGGGGCCGGTGAATAGGTAAGCAGGAACAATGCGCTCCTGGGCAATGGCATTGCTCAGCGTAGCGGCGATCGCCGTTTGGCCCACTAAGTCCGCAAAGGTCTGGGGGCGATATTTATGGTGCAGAGGTTCGTAGGCCATTGCGGGGTAACCGGGCGATCGACAAACAGGGGGATTCTCAGCCTAACTCCAAAAGGCAAAAAAAAGAGGTCAAGTTAACAGCCTGTGACGGGGCAGGCAAAGGCAAGGGGCAAGAAGCTTAGAATAGGAAGGTCAGTGCCGATTTATTTGTAAGGCTGGAGTGCAATGCCGATGACAGCCCCCATTATTTTCCACCTCGCCATCCCCGTTAATGATATTCCGAAAACTAAGGAATTTTACTGCGATCGCCTGGGGGCCAAGGCCGGTAGAGAAACCGATAAGGCGGTAATTCTGAATTTCTATGGCCATCAAGTAGTGGCCCACGTTACTCTGGAGCCATTGGTAAAACAACAGGGCATTTATCCCCGGCATTTTGGTTTAGTGTTCACCGCTGAAGCGGATTGGTTTGCCCTCTGTGAAAGAGTGGAAGCCCAGGGCATTGCCTATCATTTACCGCCCAAGCTCCGTTTTGGAGGGGAATTGACAGAACATCGCACTTTTTTCCTAGCTGACCCCTTCCATAATTACCTGGAATTCAAATGGTACCGTCACCGGGAAGCAATTTTTGGGGTGAAGGAATTTGTGGCCATTGGCGATCGCTAGTCAGATATATTTATCACTTAAGATTATGGGCTAAGAACTACTCATTTCGATGGCAAAAAGTAGTTGCATCAAGAAAATTCCAGGAGCTGAATAGTTATGGTATTCATACAACAAAAAACACTTTATGAACAGGACTTCAGCCTGTGGATAAAGGAAACAGCCAAGCTCTTAAAATGCCAGGATTTTTCTCAAGTTGATTGGGATAATTTGATTGAGGAAATAGAAACTTTGGGCAGAAATGAACGTCACGCTGTTGATAGTTTATTATCCCGTTTGCTAGAGCATTTATTGAAACGTTGTTTTGTCGATTGTCTAGAGTGTTTTCGGGGGTGGGAAATTGAAATTCGCAATTTTCGTCAGGAAATTAAAAAACGATTGAAAAGCTCTCCTAGTCTGAAGGGGTTTGTGCTGGAAATTTTCCCTGAGTCTTACCAAGACGCCCTAGCAGCAATGAGAGAAGATTATCCCAACACATTTTTCCCAGATATGTCTCCTTTTCCTGGGGAACTAGAAAGTTTGTTAAATGATAAATTTTGGCTAGATTTTTCCGATAAAAATTGATCAATATTCAAACTCATTCAACCCGGCCGTAATAGGCAATCTTTTGGCGATCGGGATGGTGTTGATTATATTGCCAGGCCCAGAGTTGATCCCCCAGGGAAAAATGCCACCATTCCCCTGGATGGCGTAGAAATCCCGCACTTTCCATCATGGTGTTCAATAGCTCCCGCCGCTGTTGGTAGAGTTTAAACTCTTCCCTTTGGGGGTCACTCTCTGCCTGGGCTGTTTGATAATAATTGGGTTGGGAACGGGCTGATAGCTCATCAATTTCTCCTCCCATATCTACAGGTTGTCCCGATCCATCCAGTAGCGTTATGTCCAAAGCCGCCCCGGTGCTGTGGGGAGGAGGAGTGAGGGGATTGGAACTGGGCACAGCCCAAATTTGGTAGACCTGCTGATAAATATTTTTCCTTTGCTCGGTGGTTAGTGATTGGCCCTGTAAACCATCCCTAGCCACAATTTCGGCAAAAGTGTTATCCACCATAAACTGTTGCACGGCGATCGGGCGGTAGGCATCAAACACTAAAATCTTCCAAGTTGGTTCAATGTCAGCTAAGGTCAAACGAGCCTGGCCTAATCTTTTTAACACTCCAGTACGCAACACGTAAGGCGATCGCCCTTGATAATCCGCTCCTAATATTTCGTAGGGGTGGGGTTTAAGCAACTTAACACCCTCAAGATTGATGGGGGCGAGGGGTTCACCACAATCCTGGATGGAGACGGCAAGATAGGGCTTCATAGGCGGAAAAAATCAAGGAGACTCGTCTGCAAGGTCTGAAGTTGTTGCTTAAATCTATTTAAATTTACCAAAAACCATTTAAATTTCCTTACCCACTCCGGTGGAATAACTAGGAGATTGCTTGCCCGATTAGGGAAAAGTGAAGATGTAATCCTATTTTCCACGGCAAAAATAATAAATCCCCCAAAATTTGGAGGATTTTCAAAACTTCAACTGAATGAAAATTTACTCAGCAGTGGCGGGATATACGCTCACTTTGCGACGGCTTCTGGTTTTGTATTCAAACTTAACCACACCGTCAATTAAAGAATAAAGGGTGTCATCACTGCCCCGACCAACGTTGTTGCCTGGGTGAACTTGGGTGCCCCGTTGACGGACGATGATGCTGCCGGCGGTGACGGTTTGACCACCGTAGCGTTTGACTCCCAAGCGTTGGGCATTAGAATCCCGACCGTTCCGGGTACTCCCCGTTCCTTTCTTATGTGCCATGGTTATTAATGATCCTGATTAGGTTGGATTAGTGGGGTAGTTATGGGCTTTTTTGTTAGCCCAATCTACAATTTAGCCAAATTTGGGCGGCTTTAGCTGGTCAGTCTTAACCTGCCACCACTGGGGTTTTAGCATCCACTTCGGGGGCCTCGGCGATCGCCTTACCGTTGACGGAAATGGACTTGATCAACAGGCGGGTTAACTCTTGACGGTGCCCCCGTTTTTTACGAGTTTTCTTTTTGGGTTGCATTTTATAAACAATGACCTTGCGACCCCGACGGTGGGAGAGAATTTCCCCTTCCACAGTGGCCCCAGCGACGTAGGGCTGGCCGATGGTGACATTGTCGCCGTCTTTGACCAGTAACACTTTGTCGACAACATAGCTGTCTTCCGGTGCGCCGTCGAGGTGATTGATCTCGTAAAAACGGCCGGGCTCGACCCGAACTTGGGTGCCCCCAATTTCAATAATGGCGTAACTCATAATTTATTTGCGTAGATTGCCGTACAGGTATGCCGCCGTTAAGTTCTCCGATTTATTCCAACGAATTTCAAGAAAAACCCCTCAGCTTTGGCATTTTTTGCTGATGATTGTCGTAACCTGATCCGAGCGGGATAGTTTACAAGCGATCTTCTATTGTCTGAGTTGGTAGCTACTTTGTCAAATTGGTGCCCCCTTGTTCCTGCTGGGCTGTAATTTGTTGCATTACTAACTCCGCCATGGCGATCGCCGCTCCGGATTTTCCCCGCACCTGTTGTAATTGTTGGCGTATCTGGGCTAACTGCTCAGGATGCTCCAACCAGGGGGTTAATTGACTAGCCACCCCAGCAGGAGTTAGATCCCCCAACAATTCCGGGACAATTTCCCGACCAGCCCAGAGATTAGGCCAGGCAAAAAGACGTTTTTTCTTGGCAATGAGATAGTTGATCAAACGGGTGGATTGGGGCCCTACCCAGGGAATGCGGGCAATTAATCCCGGCAAGCCATCTAAATGTTTGAGGGCTTCCGTATGTTGGGTGGGTAATAAAATCACCATGGGAATGCCTAAAGCGCCCAGTTGGGCCGTGTTGGCCCCCACTGTGGTTAAAGCAAAAGTTAGTTTTTTCAGCTCCGTCAAAGCGGGGAATTGGCGGCAAATATCAATTTTTAACCCCGTTGCTGTCAACAGATAAGGTTCTTCCCCCTCTTTTTCCACCACTTCCACTTCAATGTTGCCCATGGAACTAACCAAGGGATTAGTTTTTACTTGTCCGTAACTCTGCAATTGGGCCAAATCCACGGTGGGCGCTAAGAAGAGCACAAATTGACATTGGGGATGGGTTTTATGCAACTCCACGGCGATCGCCACTTCCAGGGGAACCCCTTGGCTGAGTTTAGTAGCTTTGGAACCGGGCAGTAGACCAATTAACGGTTTGGCCGATGGATCTACTGGGGAATCAGTGGCATCCACATCCACCATTAAATCCCCCACCACAGCGGCTTTTGCTTGATAAGCCTGGGGTAAAGTTTGGCGCACCTGCTCATTCATCACCCCAAAGGCATCAATCCAGCGGGGCCAGCGGGCATCCCACTCGGCATAGACCACGGAACGATAGCCTAAACGTTTGGCGATCGCCAGGGCAAAGAATTGGTCCCCTCCCAAAAAAAGAACCACCCCTTGAGCATGCCAGGACCATGACTCCGCCGTTTTACCCCAGAGTAAGAAATTCCAAAAATGTTCACTGTCCTGTACCCGATCCACTTCTGGATAGCTACGCACCACCTCCGCTTCCTTACCCATGGCATGGGGACAGGGGGAAAGCATCACCGATATTCTCAGGCGATCGCCAGCCGGCAATTGACGTAAAGCATGGACAA
This sequence comes from Synechocystis sp. FACHB-383, assembly GCF_014698605.1. Lineage (NCBI taxonomy): Bacteria > Bacillati > Cyanobacteriota > Cyanophyceae > Synechococcales > Merismopediaceae > Synechocystis > Synechocystis sp. FACHB-383. The sequence goes on from NZ_JACJTJ010000051.1 coordinate 51,375, forward strand.
CGGGACGGACCCAGGTAGTCACTTCCCCTGGGCCATTGGACAGGATTAAAACGTCAACGGGATTGGTCAATACGGGCAAAGTTTGCAAAACAGTGACGACCTAGGAACCCAATTTGCTAATAATTCTTTGGACAATTTCCACCCCGGTGAAAGCTTGCCAACCAAATAAACCAATCAATGTGACGTTCAGGGTGATGTGGGTTAAGCGGGCCGTTTCATTACCCTTTTGCATCCAAGGTACCAACGCCGCCGCCGTAGCGATTAAAGCGACCATAGCTAGACCAACGAGTAAGTGGGGGCCGACAAACAGTTTGCCATTGTTGATATAGGTAACAGCCATGCCGCCAATGGTGCCCAACACCATCAGAGAAAGTAGGAGAGAGCCAAGGATAAAGTGCTTACCCTTAACATCTTTTTGGATCAACTCCTTCCGCTTTTCCGGTTCCGCGGAGCGAATTTGTCGGGACTGGAAGCCCAGCCACATGGCATACACCGAAGTAAAGAACAGCGCCCACATCATAATGGGATGGCCAAATTGCCCATAAATTTTGACCGGTTCAGGAATCTCAAGGGCCAGTAGAGGAAACATCATTTTAATTCAGTTGATGATTGGTCGTAGTTAATTCAGCTTGGGAAAAGCTGAGCTACGGTTGCTTAAAGAAATTTAACACAGCCCATGGTGACGGCGGTTCTTACCTGGGTTGGGACTTGGCCGAGGCTCAACTCAATTCTAGAGAAGCTAGTTCCAATTGTTTACCATCCAGTACTGTTTGGCTAATCTGGTCGCATTGGGGACAGCGGTAAATCCAATCCTCCGGCTGGAAATTTTGTTGGCACCATTGGCAATGGCAGGTAACGGGAATTTCTTCAATTTCCAATCTAGCTTCAGCGGCTATGGTGTTTTGCCGCACCACTTCAAACGCAAACCGCAGGGCATCGGCCACCACCCCAGACTGCTGTCCCACTCGTAGGGTTAAACGGTGAATTTTGCTAGCTCCATGGCCCTCCGCCTGGGCAATGGCGATCGCCAAAGTTTGTTCCATCAGACTAACTTCATGCATAAACTTGACTCCAACTAATTCTTTTTAAAAACACTTTTATTTAATAAGTTTAAATGTTCACAAAAGATCAAAAAATTTAAATTTAGCTCTACTCATAAAGTCAAGGAAAACCATAGCAATCAATGATAAAGTGTCGAAATGTTTGACAACGTTTGTAAATATCTCGCAGAAACCTTTTCCTCAGACTATGCCATGTGGTTGCTGGGTAAACCTGTGGCCCTCACCACCTTAAGCCCCAAGGAACTTTCCTTGGAACCAATTCGGGCGAACGCGCTAATTTTGGAGCAGTCGGAGGATTTGGTCTTGCACCTGGAATTTCAGACTGAGCCGGATGAAACTATGGGGTTTCGGATGCTGGACTATCGGGTGCGGGTCCATCGACGGTTTCCAAACAAAGCCATGCATCAAGTGGTCATTTATCTGAAAAAAACCAGTTCTGCTTTGGTTTATCAGGACATCTTTCAATTGGGAGAAACCACCCATCGCTATCGTGTCATCCGTTTGTGGGAAGAATCACCGGAGCCATTTTTGACCAGTCCTGGACTCCTGCCCCTCGCGGTTTTGACTCAAACCCAGAATGCTACGGAACGATTGCGGGAGGTTGCCCTTACCCTGGATACAATTGAAGATAAAAGCACGAAAGCCAACTTGACCACCGCCGCCGCTATCTTTGGGGGATTAAGGGTTAAGTCAGAATTAATCAAGACCATCCTAAGGAGCGAAATTATGAAAGAATCGGCCGTTTATCAGGAAATTTTGCAGGAAGGAGAACAACGGGGTTTGCTCAAGGGCAAGCTAGAAGGAAAGTTGGAAGGCAAACTAGAAGGCAAGCTAGAGGTTGCCCAAAATCTAATCAACAAAGGACTATCAATACCGGAGGTAATCAGTCTGACTGGATTAAGTGCCGATACCCTTAAGAATTTAGCCTCCTCCCCTGATTTATAGGGATTTTTTGGCCCTCCAATGGCGATCGCCTAGGTTAAAAGTTTAATTACCCATCAGCACAGCACCGGAACCACTGCCCTGGAACATAATCCAAGACATCAGAAAATTACTCACAAAAATTGCTAACAGAGAAGTTACCACTGCAGCGGTGGTGGATTCTCCCACTCCTTTAGCTCCGCCCCTGGTGGTTAAACCCCAGTTACAACCGATAATGGCGATTAAAACGCCAAACACAATGCCCTTGATGGGGCCACAAAATATATCCCAAGGAGTGACAAAGGTCTGTATTGACTCAAAAAATACCTGGTTGGCAATGCCGTAAACGTTGCTGGAAATTACAGCTCCCCCCATCATTCCGGTTACTAAGGCTAACACGCTCAAAGTGGGCACCATAATGCAACAGGCCAACAGTCGGGGAATGACTAAATATTCCACCGGGTTAGTGTTGAGCATGTAAAGGGCATCAATTTGTTCCGTCACGCGCATGGTGCCAATTTCGGCCGCAAAGGCTGAGCCGACTCGTCCTGCTACCACCACCGCTGTCATAATCGGGCATAGCTCCCGCCCTAGGGCTAGCATTAAAATTCCTCCCACCGCACTACCTGCCCCAAAAGCCAGGAATTCCCGGGCCACCTGAATGGTGAAAATCATACCAATGACGGCGGCGGTGATCAGAGTAATGGGCAGAGAAGCGGGCCCCACAAACATTAACTGTTGACTGGTGTTGCGTCCGTCGATTCTGCCGGTAAAAAGCTGAAAGGTAGTATTGCCCAACAATAAAATCGCCTGTCCCGATCGCCGGAGCCAGGAGCTTAATTCTGCCAGAATAGGTGATTGGGTCATCGTCAGGGATCACAAAAAAGGGACTGACACTGTCTCTGCCCTTGGGGGTTAATACATAGGCGCATTGTAGCCCCTTGACAAACAGGCCACCAAAGTTACCACAATGATTTGTCAGTTAATGCCGTTGCTCGATGTTGCCAAGAGAAGCTTTGTTGAAGGGAGCCCCAGACCGGGAGGCGATCGCCAGGGTAATTGACCAGGCGGAACAAGCCTTGCGTACCTGGGAAGTAGTGGTGACGGATTTTTGTGCGCCGCCCCTGATTGCGGAAATTCAAGCTCGTTTTGGCACCCTAACGGAATTACATTTTTTACCCTGGGGGGGTTATCCCCAAGCCGAACGGCAGAGGTTAGCCATTGCTAGGGCGGAAATTCCCTTGGAAACGGAGCAAATCCCCCTGACAGCACTGGATGTAGCTGGTAATTTTCTTTTTGATCCTGCCAGTCATCGGGACTTTTTAGGGGCCTTGTTAGGCACGGGGTTAGTACGGGAAAAGGTGGGGGATATTATCCTATTGGGAGAACGGGGAGCCCAGGCGATCGTGGTGCCGGAGGTGGCGGAATTTGTCAGTCTCCATTTAACCCAGGTGCGTACCGTCCCCGTTAAAGCTAAAGCTATTACCCTGGAAGAGTTAAAAATTCGCCCGCCCAAAACTAAAGAAATGACCACCGTGGAAGCGTCCCTGCGCTTGGACGCCATTGCTTCAGCAGGGTTTGGTTTGTCCCGCAGTAAAATGGCCGATGCGGTTAACCAGGGCAATGTGCAGGTCAATTGGAAGCCCATTACCCAGTCTAGCTACGCCCTCAAAGCAGGAGATTTGGTCACCTATCGGGGTAAAGGTAGACTAGAAATAGGCGAAATTACAGTCACCAAAAAGGAACGTTATCGTATCCAATTAACCCGATATATGTAATTTGTTCCCACAAATACCTGTTCGAATGCCATGGTCGGTAGGCGGGGCGTCAAAGTTTATACCACCGTTGTTGGAGGCAAAAGGCCATGCTGCTCTTTGGCTGTGATCGAAGTTTTTCCCAAAAACCATGGATTTAATCCTTTGTCACCAAACGGCGGACTTTGATGTGTTGGGAGCGGCGGTGGGGCTAGCTAAACTCCATCCTGGCAGTCGCATTGTGCTCACTGGGGGTTCCCATCCCACGGTGCGGCAATTTTTAGCGCTCCATCGTAACGAATTTCCCCTGATTGAACTCCGTAGCGTTAACTCCGATAAAATTCGCGCTCTCTACATTGTTGATAATCAACAAGGCGATCGCCTGGGCAAAGCAGCGGATTGGTTGACGTTACCCCATGTGCAACAGATTGCCATTTACGATCATCACCTCAACAGTCCCAGGGATATTGAGGCGAATATTTTGGAACTGGAAGCGGTGGGAGCCAGTACCACTTTAATTGTGGAGAAATTACAAAGAACGGACATCAGCCTTTCCATGGTGGAAGCATCCGTGATGGCCCTGGGCATCCATGTGGACACGGGCAGTTTAACCTTTACCCAAGCCACAGTGCGGGACGTAAAGGCCCTGGCTTGGTTGATGGAACAGGGAGCCAATTTACGTTTGATTGGGGAGTACGCCGACCCGGGATTTCCCCCTCCCCTACAATTTTTATTTGCAGAAGCCATGCACAATCTCCGCAAAGAAATGGTGCGAGGGTATTGGGTTGGTTCGGTGTTATTAGCCACAGAAAGCTTTGTGCCAGGGTTATCCCATCTCACGGAAAGGTTATTATCCCTGACGGAATGTGACGCCCTACTGCTGGGTCATGTTTACGACAAAAGCAAAGATAAAACGAAAAGCAGTGGAGAGCAAGAAAAAAGCGGAGAAAATAGTAATCAACGTTTCTCTCTTATTGGCCGCACCCGCATTCCTGATACCGATTTAACCCAACTGCTGGAACCCTATGGTGGTGGTGGCCATGCCCAGGCGGCGGCGGTGAATTTGCGGGATATTGAACCTACGGAGGTCATGGCGGATATTTACCAAGGTTTGCAAAGACAAATTCCCAAACCCTTATTGGCTAGGGATTTTATGTCTTCCCCGGTGCGGACTATCCGACCCCACACCACTATTGAGCAGGCCCAAAGGATTTTGTTTCGCTATGGCCATTCCGGTTTGACAGTGGTTAACCAGGAGGAAAAATTGGTGGGAATCATTTCCCGTCGGGATTTGGATTTAGCTCTGCACCACGGTTTTAGCCATGCCCCAGTGAAAGGTTATATGACCCGTAACGTTAAAACCATTGATCCTGACACTCCTCTGCCTCGCATTGAAGCCATCATGGTGGCCGACGATGTGGGTCGCTTGCCGGTCATGGCGGGGGATACTCTGGTGGGTATTGTTACCCGCACCGATGTGTTGCGGCAATTATTGCAGGATAAACAGGAGCAATCGGAACGGTTTGGCGATCGCCTGGCCACTCCTAGCCAGAATTTTAGCCAAGGTAGCCTACTGCAACTGCTAAAAACCCATTTACCGGCGGCCACTTGGCAATTGTTAACCACAGCGGCCTGCCAGGCCCAGGGCAGGGGTTGGCATTTATATCTAGTGGGAGGAGTAGTGCGGGATCTGTGGCTCCGCCATTCCCAGGGGGCAGAAAAACACCAAAATATTACCTTCCAAGACATTGATTTGGTGGTGGACGGTTTCCATACCAAGGCTGATGTAGGGGCCGGGGTGGAATTAGCCCAAGCTCTGCAGGGGGACTATCCCGGCGCGAGGTTATCGGTGCATGGAGAATTCCAAACGGCGGCCTTGCTCTGGCATAAAGATCCCCAGCTAGACTCCCTCTGGGTAGATATTGCCACTGCGAGGACAGAATTTTATCCCTACCCAGCGGCCAACCCGGAGGTGGAAGCCAGTTCCATTCGTCAGGATTTATACCGGCGGGATTTTACCATTAACGCCCTTTCCATCCGTCTCACCAATCCCAGCCCCGGCAAGTTGTTGGACTTTTTTGGTGGCATGAACGACCTGCAAAGCCAACAAGTGCGGGTACTGCACGCCAATAGTTTCATTGAAGACCCCACCCGTATTTATCGAGCTGTCCGCTTTGTGGTGCGCCTCGGTTTTGACCTGGAACCCCAAACGGAAACCTATATCCGCTATGCGATCGCCAGTGGGGTGTATGAACGTTGGCGATTAACGGAGCATCCCACCCCGGCCTTGACCACCCGTTTAAAGGCGGAGCTTTCTATTATCCTCAAAGCCCCTTATTGGAAAGGCGCATTGACCCTACTGGCGGATTTAGATGCTCTCAAATGTCTCCATCCAGAGCTAAAACTAACGGAGCAATTATGGTGGCAAGTGCGATGTTTGTCCCGCTGGTTACGCTGGCTAGATCCAGAACGACAATTGGAGCATTGGTTACTACGACTAGGTATTTTATTGGGGGCTTTACCTCCACAGGAAAGGATCAAAATTGCCACGGGATTACAGTTACCCAAGACCATGATTGATGGGCTAGCTAACCTGGAAACCATGGAAACGGCGATCGCCAAAAGTCTTGGTTGCCAGCAATGTCCCAGACCTAGTGTTATTTACCAAACGTTGAAAGGTTATGACCGCGCCAATTTGTTTTTAGTCGCCGCCAGGGGCCATACGGTTTTAAGAAAGCAAATTTGGTTTTATTTCAGCCAATTATGCCATGTGTCACCATTTTTAACTGGTCATGATCTCAAAGCCTTGGGTTATAAACCAGGACCTCAATTCAAACAAATTCTGACCGATTTATTGAACGCCTGCCTAGACGGACAATTAGGCGATCGGCAACAGGAAGAAGCCTGGCTCAACGCCCATTATCCTTTACCGAAAAAAGTTTAAATCTAGGTATTGTTTTAACGTCCTGGAGTGTCTTGAATGGGAATTTGCTATGGGCATGGGCCTACATGGGCCTGACGCCAGTCCTCTGCCAACTTCTGCATTGCCGACATTTCGGTTGGATCAATACGTTTCAAATTAGCCAAAATAAGGCCCATCCGCCCAGTGTGCTGTAGTTTTTCTTGGTGTCGTGCGAGAAAGTCCCAATAGAAATAATTAAAAGGACAGGCATCTTTGCCAGTTCTGGCTTTGGGATTATAGGGACATTGTTGGCAATAATCACTCATTTTATTAATGTAGTTAGCGGAAGCAGCATAGGGTTTTGATGCCAATAATCCTCCGTCCGCAAATTGCCCCATTCCTAACACATTGGTTTGCATTACCCAATCATAGGCATCAATGAAAGCCGCATGGAACCATTCCTGGAGTTGTTGAGGATTGACGCCGACAATTAGGGCAAAATTGCTGAGGATCATTAACCGTTGAATATGGTGAGCATATCCTGTTTGTTCAACCTGTTTTAAAACGGTAGTTAAACAATTCATTTTGGCTTGGCTGGATTGCCAATAAAATTCAGGTAGAGGTAAGTCATGGTTAAACCAATTACTCTGGCTATAATCTTCACCTACCCATTGATAAAGGCCATGCATATATTCCCGCCAACCTAAAACTTGACGGATAAACCCTTCAACATTGTTCAGGGAAATATTTTGAGTGGCAAAGGCGTTAGTAACTGCTTCAATAACTTCTGAAGGAGTCAACAATCCTAAATTTAAATAGGGAGAAATGAGGCTGTGCCATAGGGTTTTCTGCCCCATCACCATGGCATCTTGGTAGGTACCAAATTGACTCAAACCGACATCAATAAAGTATTGCATCCCTTGCCGAGCATCTTGACGGCTGACTCCCCATTGAAAGCCAGATAATTGCCCATAGCCAGGCAAATTTAATTGTTCTACCCGTTCGATCACCTGCTGGGTAATGCCATCGGGCGGAAAAGCAAGGGGTATGGGAGGAGAAAGGTGCTTTTTGGCAGGCTTACGATTATCTTGATCAAAATTCCAGCGGCCCCCCACTGGTTGATCGTCTGCCATTAAAATTTGCCAACGTTTACGTCCGGCCCGATAAAAATCCTCCAGTAACAGACGTTTACGATCGCCAGCCCAGGCAGCAAAATCTTCCTTGGACCAGAGAAAATGATTGTTGGGCAATAGGGTCAGTTCACAGGGCAGACTAAGAGACCGCAACCAGGCTTCAAAGGGGCGATCGCCGGGGGTCATGACTTGGAGATGGCTAATGCCCTGGATTTTGAGCCAATGGTGTAAGGGAGTGAGGAAGTCTTCGGCGATTTCATAGGTAACCGACCAGCCCTCGGCTTTCAACTCCTCTGCGAAGTGCCGCATGGCGGACCAAACCAACACTAATTTTTGGCGATGGTAGGGGCGTTGGCGGGCAAATTCTGCCGATTCAATCAAGAGAACGGGGACTTGTGAGCGATTACCTTGATAGCTTTTTAAGGCCGCTTGCCCCAACCAAAGTTGATCTCCCAATACCCAAATGCCAATGGTCATAGCAGTAATTTTGTGTGAGGAACGGGTAAAGTCGCTGTTATCCACGGCCGGCGATCGCCAATGGCCTAGTTGAAAATCCACCAGCCCTGGTCAAAGCAGGTTATGAGTAGGGAAATCGACAATAATAATTAGGGTAAACCAAAAAAAATATCTCAAGAATTAGACTTTCGGGACAACCTTTCATAAACCGTAGCTAAACCCCGAGCATTGCCTACGTTACCGGGAAATAACACCACCGGCAAAAGGGGAAAACGGGGATGATCCTGTGCGGTCCGAACCAAAGAACAACCAGGGATAATTTGCCCCAACAGGCGCACAGAAGTTAACTGTAGTCCCACACTGAGTACATCATTGGAAGTGATACCTCCTTTGCTGATCAAAAAGCCGATGTCCTGGGGTAATTGTTGAACAATTTTCATTAACAGTTGGGACAGGGTAACGCCAAAGTCTAACCGTGCCTGCACTGAAGCAAAACTTAATTCCCCCCGGCTAGTGTAAATTACTGGTGTTTTTCCCTCTGCTCTGATCTTCCCAACCGCCGCCAAAGCGTTGGCAATGATTTCGGCTTCACTGTCGGGATGGTCCCGTAATTGTTGCACTGGAATTTCAATGCCCTGCACCGTTTCGTCCTTGAGCAGTGTCATCAACTGTTCTGTGGTTTTTTGCACATGGGAGCCCACCAAAATTACCCCTGGTTGGTCGGTAGGTTTATAGCTAGCCATGGCCACTGGAGCCACCGGCTGGGGTCCCAAATTAGCTAGAGAAGTGAGAATACTGGCCGCACTCCGCAACAGAAAATGTTTGCCCTGGTCACTGGCTATCAACATACTTTCTGCTAGGCGATCAAAATCCTTTTGAGTTTCCCCATCCACCACCACACACTGGTTATGGCTAAAACCCATCAGGCGATCGCCTAGGGATTTATCCGAGGAAGCATTATCGGCATTACTAAGATCCCCCAGCGTGATGCGCTCCACTTGGGCTGCTCCAATCTTACCTTGGGTTTTTTCCGCCACATAATCGGGCAAATAACTATGGTGGTAGCCAAACACCGAATCCTGGGCAAATTCCGTTGCTGCCACTGGCACGAATTCACCGTCCACAATCAAATAATGAACACTGTCCTTCGTTACCCGGCCCCCCTCAAAAAAGGCTGGCACTAGAAAATGGGCATCAAAGGGTCCCAATTCCCGGTTAATCATATCAGTTTCCAAGGGGTAATGGCCCCGCAGAGTAGAATCAGAGCGACTCACCACCAAGTAGTGATCGACGGTTTCCGCCGCTAGGGCCAGTTTTAAATTCTGGCAAATTTCCGTTACCACCTCTTCCGCTTCCGCCGGAGGCAAAGCCCTAGTGTTGCTGAGGATAAAAAAGATCGGGCTTTGATCCTGCAGGCCCCGCCGCAGAGTTGCCACATCCCACTGCATCAGTAATAGGCAACTGTGAACCGTTTGGGAACCGGTCGGGTCATCATCAATGACAATGATTTTGGTGGGGTCAGCCATGGGAAAGAAGAATGTGCAGAATTCGTGAAGATTTTGTCCTTAGGCCTCCAGTCTAGGGGAAAATAGCCATGGTCTATAATTTTGGTAGATTCGTTTTGGGCTTTTATGCTGGAAATTCTGGCGGTTATTCTCGTTGTTTTATTAGGTTCTGGTATTTGTTCCTGTTCCGAAGCAGCTTTGTTTTCTGTGCCCCTGGTCAAAGTGCGGCAGTTGTCCCAATCAAATAATCCTTCCGCCATCGCCCTGCAGGCCATTCGCCACAAGATGAATCGCCCCATTGGTACCATAGTCGTACTCAATAACATCTTTAATATCGTCGGTAGTATCACCATCGGCAGTCTGGCGGCCAAACACCTGCAAGATGCTTGGATGGGAGTTTTTTCTGGGGTCTTGACCCTATTGATTATTGTTTTTGGTGAAATTATTCCTAAAACCCTAGGGGAAAGATATGCCACTAATATCGCCCTGTTGATCGCCATTCCCCTGAGATTTTTAACTTTACTTTTTACTCCTCTGGTGTGGTTAATTGAGCAGATTACCAATCCCTTCACCCACGGGAAAAGAATGCCCAGCACCAACGAGGCGGAAATTAAGTTTCTAGCTACCCTTGGTTACAAAGAAGGGGTAATTGAGGGAGATGAAGAACAAATGATTCAACGAGTTTTTCAGCTCAATGATTTAATGGCGGTGGATTTAATGACTCCCAGGGTGATTATCACCTATCTTTTGGGAGAACTAACCTTAGGGGAGTGTCAACAGGATATTATCCAATCCCAACATACCCGGATTTTGATTATCGATGAATATATTGACGAAGTGCTAGGTATTGCCCTCAAACAGGATTTATTAACTGCTTTAATCCAAGGGGAAGGGGATAAAACCATTGGTGAGCTAGCCAGACCAGCTCAATTTGTGCCCGAGGGTATGAGGGCAGATAAATTACTTAAACAATTCCAAGAAAAACGGGAACATTTGATGGTGGTTATTGATGAGTATGGCGGCGTTGCCGGGGTGGTTACCCTAGAGGATGTTATTGAAGTTTTAACAGGGGAAATTGTCGATGAAACCGATAAAAACATTGACCTCCAGGAAATTGCCCGCAAGAAAAGAGAAACCCTATTGAAACAACGGGGGTTGGCTGCCTAGAATTTCGGGATGGGGGAAGTTTGCCGCCTAGCCCGCTATTGGTAAATTTCCCATTTCCAACGCCGTTGGGGGCTTAAAACCCCGCAAAGTTGGTTCCTTCATCGAGGTATTTAGCTCCTTACCCTGTAATAGCACCCCAAATTTACCAAGACCATTGGGATCAATTAATTGGTGCAAAATAGCCCGTCGGGAAAAAATTTCGTTCAAATCATACTGACCACTGGATAGGTCTGCTAGGCGATCGCCAAGGCCAAGATTCATCAAAAAAGGTGCCTGTTGGCTAAAGTCTAAACGGTTCAGACCATAGCATTCTCCCCACCATTCCAGGGCAGTGAAGTTGACATGGGCAGTGACGTCCTGTTGCCCCAAATTGACAAAGGGATTGTCGTGGTGCCGTTGTTGGAAATAGCATTGCAAAGTGCCTCCGCTGCGTTGGGGATGGTAGTATTTCCCCGCTGGATGGCCATAGTCCACTGTTAATACCCACCCCTGGGCTAAAACCCGAGCGATTTCTTCTAGGGCCTGTTGGGCGGCTAGATTGACTTCGGTTTCATAATTTTCCCCGTAGGGGGGACTGGTCAGTTGCAAACCAAAGCTGGCAAAGTAATCCACTAATTTTTCAGTGGACAGGTCGTCCCAAACACTGATCAGGTCCGTTGACCCCGCCTCAATATACTGCTCTTGCAAAACCCCTTGTTTGATACCCACCCGATGGACAGGCAGAGCATCGAAGAATTCATTGCTAAAACAACAACCCACTAAGCTGTCATTGGCCAACTCCGGCCAAGTTTGCCATTGTATTTTGCCCATTTCTCGCCAGGGCCCTAATAGCTCAGTTTGTCTGCGGCGGAGGGCGGCGGACTCCTCAATGATGTGGTACTGCAAGGCAGCAAAAAATTCTGGCTGTAGCTTTTGCGCCTGGGCCAAAACGGTTTGGGCAAAGGCCCCGGTTCCCGCCCCCAATTCCAAAAGATCAAAGCGATCCGGTGCCCCCAACCGCTGCCACATTTCCAAAAATTGCTCAGCTAAAAGTTCCCCAAAGTCGCCCCCTAAGGCGATCGCCGTGACAAAATCCCCTCGAATGCCAATGTCTACCTGGCCACTGCTGTAATAGCCATAATTGGGTTGATACAGCACCCACTCCATAAACTCCGCAAAAGTGAGCCGTTGTTGGGGGCTTTGGCGGATGTGGTCAAGGAGAGCGGGGAGAATATTCTGGGCCATGGATTGTGGGGAACAGGGAAAAGTCAAGGTGGCGGCGATCGGTCAACTGGTCATTTTCCTCCAGGGGGGTGCAGGAAGGGGCCAGACTGAAAGTGCAAGGGGGGGAATGCTTTAGGCCACTGACTAGGATTTTTGACGATTGTTCATTAATTGTTCACCAAAACGGTTCCTTTGGCGTCAAGCTGAAACGGAAAGGGCATACAATCCGCTAAACATTGCCATAATAATTGCCAACATTTATTGTTTAACGTTGTTGAAAGTATGTGTCAGACTTGAAGTCAATGCTAGCTAAGATTTAAATCACCATGAACCGCCAGGGAACCTATCAAGGCAGTGACCAAGAAACGGAAATTCGTCGTCTGAAAGAGTTGATGCCGGCTTCAGGGCGGATGCTAGTCAAACTCCAAGCCCAACCGAAACAGTCCCGGGTGATCGATTGTGATTTTCCTAAGCCTTGGCAATTTGGCGATCGCCTGGTGAAAATTAATTTCAGTCTTTGGTGGGAGTTGACCATCCAGGAACGGGATTTACTCATGCTGAGTGTGGTCTGTCGTTTGGTTAATATCCGCTGGTTCAAGCCGGATTTGTATCAGGGATTGACCGTGGCGGGGGCGATCGCCGTGGGGGTACAGCTTTGGCAGAGGGATGGCGTCGGTATGGTGGTGGCCGGTGGTCTGACGGCTTTGGCAGCCCAGCAAATTTGGCGGGGTTACCAAAGTAATGAACGGGAAATCGAAGCTGATGCCCAAGCTCTCAAAGTGGCGGTACGTCGGGGCTATAACCAAAAAGAGGCCATCCAGGCCCTGTTAACGGCGATCGAAAACACCGCCCGGATCGAAAACCGCAGCACCCTCAGTTTTAACGAACTGCTGCGCTGTCAAAATTTGCGCCTCATGCTCAACAGCCAAACCAGCCCGGATCCATCCCTATCCCGCAACTTCTAACATCGTTTCCGCCTCCTTCTCCTTGATGGCCAGGATTTTTTTCATCACGTCCTCTACGGCCTTATCCGGGGTAGAAGCACCGGAGGTCACCCCCACCGTAATTTTGCCCGCCGGTAGCCAGGGTTCCAACAGTTCCAGATCCTTGCCCAGGGGTTTATGGTGAACCCGATTACCCGGCCCAATGCGATCACCACTGTCAATGTGCACAGAAGGAATACCATGTTCCACTGCAATTTCTTGGAGATGGGTGGTGTTAGAAGAATTAAAACCACCGATAACCACCATTAGCGACAGGTCTTCCTTGACCAGATCAAACATGGCATCTTGCCGTTCCTGGGTGGCATCACAGATAGTATTAAAACTCATAAAATGATTATTTAACTCTGTCGGGCCATACTTTTGTAGCAGGGTTTTTTCAAACAATTTGCCAATCATTTCCGTTTCACTTTTCAGCATGGTGGTTTGGTTGGCTACCCCCAGGCGGACTAAATCCTCATCCGGATCAAAGCCAACGGAATGGGCATTGGCAAAATAATCCAAAAATTCTTGGCGATCGCCACCGTGGAGAATATAATCACAAACCTTTTGGGCTTCGGCCATATTTAAAACGATTAAATAGGTACCGGCAAAGGAACTAGTGGCAATGGTTTCTTCGTGGTTATATTTACCGTGGATGATGGAAGTGTGCTCTTTCTTTTTATGTTTCTCGACGGAATTCCAGACTTTGGAAACCCAGGGGCAGGTGGTATCCACAATGGTACAGCCCCGGTCGTTGAGGAGTTGCATTTCCTCCACACTGGCCCCAAAGGCCGGCAGAATCACCACATCCCCTTTGGCCACCCCACTAAAATCCTTTTCCCCGTTAACCACATCAATAAAGTTCACTTCCATTTCCCGCAGTCTTTGATTCACCGAAGGGTTATGGATAATTTCATTGGTGATCCAAAGACGATCGCCAGGAAAATGCTGACGAGTTTCGTAGGCCATGGCCACGGCTCGCTCCACACCCCAGCAAAAACCAAAGGCCTCCGCCAACAGAATGATGACATCCCCCCGCTCCAGGCGGTAATTGTTTTGACGAATTTCCTGGATTAGGTGGCTTTGATATTCCGTATTCATCACCCCCATCACCTCTTCCCCATGGCCAAATCCCTTGCGGTGGTAATTGTCGGAGTGGTGCAGAGATCGTTTAAAAGCTTTGGTATCCATAGAAAAACGAGAATGTCACCTGTATTATGTTGTTCCATTTTGACATCCTCTCCCCCTAACCGCTAGAAAAGCTCCAAGGACATTGCCATTCCTCAATTTTTAGGACAGGGGCAAAGCACCGTGGACCTGTTTGGTAGAATGGGCTAGCAATCTTGACTGAGCTCGGTTCCCAGGCGGTCTGTTCCAACCCGCAGACTGTCTCTCCGGGGCTCCGTTGGGGAACATTTTCGGGCTTGATGGGGTTAACAATCCTATGCCACGTTGACTATTTGTCCTATGAATTGGAAATTTTTCCCACACCCCTTTCTGGCCATGGCTGTCGGGGCTGCCCTAGCTCCCTTAACTCCCCTCGCTGCCAGCACCTTCACCGAAACGGCGATCGAGCAAACCGAAGTAATTGCAGTGGCCCGTCCCTACGGTGTAGAAACCACTAAGTATGACCTTTTGGTAATTGAGCAGATTCCCGGCAAAAATAAATGTTGGAATGTCACCCCCGGAGCACCGGCCATGGTGGATCCCCTGCTGTTAAATTTTGACTTCACTGGCCACTGTCGCCGCGCCACAGACAGCAACGGCTATTCCATCCGCATCGATGGCCAGGACTATGGCTTGGATTACTTACTGCGTCTTGTGCCCAGGGGAAATGAACTGGTGTTGGTGGCCACTTCCCGTAACGGCCGCGGCCCCGAACTTATTGTCGGTAGTACCAAAGGCATCGGCGCAGGCTTCATGCAGGTACAGCTCAATCCAGGCTGGCAGTTCACCAAACGTACCTACGAAGGTCAAATTTTAGGGCACTACTACATCAGTGGTACCCAGGCTGCCATCTTAGGGGGAACGGCCGTTAGCCCCGTAACTCCAGAGCCGATTACCCCAGAAAAACAAGAGCTTATTGCTCCGGAGCCAGTTCAGCCCCTGGAGGATAATCCCCCCACGGTCACAGGCGTAACGGAAGTAACAGAAACCGAAGCAGAAATTATCATTCAGCAGCAAGCCCCTGCTGACAACGAGTCCGGTATGGTGGTGGAAGAGGAGAGTGCTACCACTGTGACCGAAGAAAACTCCGTTGCCAAGGAACTGGAAACCGTTACCCCCAAACCAGCCCCCGTGGTTAACCCCAATCCTCCCCGACGCCGCACCCCTACCCCGGCGGATTTTCGCCGCTAGGAAATTTTCCTTCATTGATTTTTGTTGCCTACCATGCCCTCTGCCGACATTTTGAATCAGTTCCAAGTTTTTGACTACGATTTACCCGAAGACGTTTGCCAGCAGCTTTTATCTTGCAAAGAAGTTGCCGTGGATACGGAAACCATGGGTTTAAATCCCCATCGGGATCGCCTCTGCTTGGTGCAAATTTGTGATCCAGAGGGCAATGTAACGGCTTTACGCATTGCTAAGGGTCAGGAGGAAGCTCCTAACTTGGCCCGGCTGATGCAAGACCCAGCCATAACCAAAATCTTTCATTTTGCTCGTTTTGACACGGCCCAACTGAAACACACCTTTGACATCAAAACCTATCCAATTTTTTGTACTAAAATCGCCAGCAAAATTGCCCGCACCTACACTTCCCACCATGGACTCAAGACGCTGGTGCAGGAGTTGGTGGAAGTGGAGTTGGATAAATCTTCCCAATGTTCCGATTGGGGCAACGCTGCCAATTTGAGTAAGGCTCAATTAGCCTATGCAGCCAATGATGTGCGTTATTTGATTCCCCTAAGGCACAAGTTAGAAGAAATGCTGGCCAGGGAGGATCGTTTACGGTTGGCCCAACGTTGTTTTGAGTGCTTGCCGGTGATGGTAACGCTGGATTTGGGTATGTATGGCAATGTGTTTGAGCACGGCGGGCCCGGTTAATTTAACTTAGGAGCCTGTGGGCAAAGTTTCAGTTTGTTCTCTCAATCAACCCATTAAAGCAACCGCAATTTTGGGAGATTTTATTCTAGCCCCCCCCCGAACCTTGTGGACGAACCGAGGAGCATTAGAAGCATTTAAAAAACTCTCTAAGAACGTTGAAATCTTAGGGCTTCGATGGACTGGGCGGTAAGGAAAATGCCCAGGAAAATGTAGCTGGCAAACAACACACAGCTTTTACTATTAATCACCCCGTTAATCAGATCTTGATAGCTTTGGAAGAGGGAAAGGTAGGCGAAGATATCAGCGATCGCCCCCCCCAGGTTTTGGGCAAACACGTCCATAATCCAGAGCATCAAAATTAAAACAAAGGTGAGAATGTAGGCAATGATCACGTTTTCTGTCAGGGAGGAAATGAACATTCCGAGGGAAAGCACCGCCGCCGCCACCAGAATCACTGCGCCATTGGCCACCAGCACTAAACCACTGGGTAGGGGAGGATTAGCAGCGGAAAAGACGATGATTTGATAAATCCATAGAGGGACCAACAGGACCGAGAAAAATAGTAATGCTCCCATTAATTTGCCCACTGCTACCACCCAATTAGTAACCGGGGAAGTGGCCAATAACTCTAGGGTGCCTCGCTTTCTTTCTTCGGCGTACAGTCCCATGGAAAGGGCCGGCAGTAGTACTAAAATCAACGAGATAATTAAGCCCAAATAACTAGAGAGAAAATCCCCCGCCACATCCACTGGCTCAGCAAAACCAGACTGTCGTAAAAATTCGACGTTGGAAATAATTTGACTGAGCATTAGGGAAAAGAAAATTCCCGACATTAACCAAAAAATAGCGGCAATGCCATAGGCAAAAGGAGAGCTAAAATAACTTAGTAGTTCTTTACGAAGAATGGCGAGCAGATTATACAGGGTGGTCATGGGAAGAGAAAGGTCGACAGTGGCGGAGTGTCCGGGAACCCTAGGCTCTGGTTGCTGTTGCTGTGCCTAGCCATGGCCTTGGGTTGCCAGATTAAATCTAGAATAGGGGGGTTAAGGCTCCCATGGATGAGTTCAGCATAGTTTATGGTCCAACTTAGTGCAGCGGCAATTAATCGGGTCGATGTGGCCATCATTGGGGGAGGCATTGCAGGGGTGGCGATCGCCGAATATGTGGCCCGCCATACTAACCTGTCAGTGCAGTTGTTGGAAAAAAATAGCCATTTGGGGGGGGATTCCTCTGGCAAATTGGAGGGCTGGTTCCACACGGGGGCTTTATATTCAGGCCAGGATGACGGCCAGACTTTTTTTAACTGTGTTAATGGGGTGGAAGATTTACTCAACCACTACAGCAATTATTTTGCCGGTCGCTGTAATCTCACCCTAGGAAAGTATGACTATGGTTATCGCCCCATAGTCAGCGGCACAGGTTGGTTTGACCCCAATCCGGTTTATCTCATCCATCCCCAACGCCATTCCCCAGAAATGCTCCAGTCTGGCCTCAAGGGCGATCGGGTGCAGTTGGAAATGCAGTTAAAGCGGGTGTTAGGCCGTTTGGAAATGGCCTATGGGCAACAGTTCAATTGGCGATCGCCGACGGGTCATGGAGCGGCAGCACCGGACTATGGCCATTTGGAAAGTTATGAACAGCGGGGCTGTAGCCTCTTAAGTCAGTCGGAAAAAATTAGCCATTATTGCCAACAATTTGATCTTAGCCATGGGATAGAACCCAGCGACTATGCCTTGTTGAAAAGTTTAGATTGTGCCATGGATACCCAGGGTATTTTGCAGGATCTTACCGCCAGCGCCTTGGCCCACGGAACGGCGATCGCCACCGGGATTAATTTAGAACAAATTAATGTAGATCGTTATGGCCCGGTGAGAGTACAAAGTATCTTTTATCGGGATCGCCAGGGACAGCAACATTACCTGAAAGCCAAAGCGTTTATTTTTGCAGTGGGAGCAGGCTTTGAGCATATTTTACCCACCCTCCAGGTGCGAGCCAAGCTGAAACGGAGTCGCAGCACCATGGTGGTAGCTTATCCTGCCGTTAGTCCCCATAATTTCGTGCGGATGTCCACCAAGAATTCTTACCATTTCAATCATTTTTTCCAGCGGGCAAATATGCCTGAATTTTCACAATTTTTCAATTATTCCATGCTGGCTAACTCCGGCTATGTTAGCGATGAAAATGACTGTTTAGCTAGTGGGGAAATTGAATTACTTTTAGATACGGCGGCACGATATTTTGGCGAAGATAATTTATATCAACGTCAACTCTGGAGCTACGATTGCGTTAAAACAGAATTTATTAGTGACGATGTTCAAAAACGCCGTTATAGCTATTGGATTGAAGTGAATCCCCAGAGTAATTACCTTTGTGTATTACCGGGTAAGTTTTCCTTCTTTCCCACAGTGGCAGTGCAAACTCTCAAGCAGTTAAAAACAATTTTGCCAGCCCAAAAAGTTGACCAGAGCCATCAGGATTATCACGCCTATTGCGATCAAGCCCAAGCCCTCGTCGCTTCTCCCTATCCCCACCAATTGTTGGCGGCTCATTTGAAAAATAAAGCTAATTCCTAGCTGTGGAATGGTTGGTTATTTAACAATATCAATGGAAGTAGAATAATGTTAAAAACCGTTGCCATACAAGTGCAGGGCAGGGTACAAGGGGTGGGTTTTCGTCCTTTTGTTTATGCCCTTGCCCAGGAGATGGGACTAAACGGCTGGGTAAATAATTCTGCCCAAGGAGCCACCGTTGTTATTACTGCTAACGAAAGGGCGATCACTAACTTTACGGATAGATTAACTAAGGCATTACCTTCCCCTGGTTTGATTGAAGAGTTAACCGTTGAACAGTTACCTTTTGAAAATTTTACTAACTTTACTATCCGCCCCAGTAGTGATGGCCCTAAAACCGCCACCATTTTGCCAGATTTATCCACTTGTGCTGCCTGTTTAACAGAATTATTTAACCCCGGCGATCGCCGTTATCTTTATCCTTTCATTAACTGTACCCATTGCGGTCCCCGTTACACCATTATTGAAGCCCTACCCTATGACCGCTGTCGTACTACCATGGCTAAATTTTGCCAATGTGCTGACTGCGAAAGGGAATATGAACAGCCTGAAGATCGGCGCTTCCATGCCCAACCCAATGCCTGCCCCCGCTGTGGTCCCCAACTTGCTTTTTGGAACTGCCAAGGTAAGATAATTGCCCAAGCAAATGATGCTTTAGATCTGGCTATTGATAATTTAAAAGTAGGTAACATTATTGCTGTCAAAGGCTTAGGAGGATTTCATTTATGTTGTGATGCCACTAACTTTAAGGCAGTAAAAAAGCTCAGAGCAAGAAAACAACGACCAGATAAACCGTTGGCGGTAATGTATGGTAATCTTGGTCAAATTATGGAGCATTATCAACCCAACCAGAAAGAAATTGAGTTGTTACAGAGTGCCGCCGCTCCCATTGTGTTGTTAAGCAAACAGTCCCAGTTATTTTTGGCAGAAAACATTGCCCCTGATAACTCCACTGTGGGAGTGATGTTAGCTTATACGCCCCTCCATCATTTATTACTAAAAGAGCTAGATAATCCCATTGTAGCCACCAGCGGTAATTTGGCAGGGGAACCCATTGCCATTGATAATTTTGATGCTTTAAACCGTCTGAAAAATATCGCGGATGGTTTCCTGGTTCATGATCGCCCAATTGTTTGCCCAGTGGATGATTCTGTAGTGCAAATAGTGGCAGGGGAAACCTTGTTTTTACGCCGAGCCCGAGGCTACGCTCCCCAACCTATCACCTTACCTCAGTCCTCTCCTAAACATTTATTAGCGGCAGGAGGTCATTATAAAAATACAGTGGCGATCGCCAAACATAATCAAGCTTATCTTAGCCAACATTTAGGAGATTTAGATACCATCTCCACCTACCAAGCATTTGAGCAAACCATTGCCCATTTAACCCAACTATACGATTTTTCTCCCCAGGAAATTATTGCTGATCTACATCCTGACTATCTCAGTCATCAGTACGCCGAAAATCAAGCTTTACCTGTCACTTTTGTGCAGCATCACTATGCCCATATTTTAGCAGTCATGGCGGAACATGAAATTATGAAAGAGCCTGTATTAGGCATTGCTTGGGATGGCACGGGCTACGGTATGGATGGCACCATTTGGGGGGGAGAATTTCTTAAAATCACCCATGACACTTGGCAGAGAGTTGGCCATCTACGACCATTTGCTTTATTAGGTAATCAGCAGGCAATTAAATATCCCCGTCGCATTGCTTTGGCGCTGTTATGGTCAACTTTTGATGATGATTTTTCTGGGGATTATTTAAGAAATTGGTTGGGTTTCAACAATGGTTTTAAAGACGAAATAACCACCAACTTAAATAAGGATCTAAATAACAAAAATTTACACCATCTTTGGCGACGGGGAGAAGCACCCTTAACTTCGAGCATGGGCCGCTTGTTTGATGGCATTGCCGCTTTAATTGGATTGATTGACCAAGTAACCTTTGAAGGTCAGGCTGCCATGGTTTTGGAAGCTCAAGCCAGACATGATTTAACAAGGGAATGTTACCCTTTTACCTTAGTTAATCAGGAAAATAAATTAGTAGTGGATTGGCAGCCCTTAATTAGGGCAATAATCATGGAAGAAAGAACAAAAATTAATCTAATTGCGACTAAATTTCATAACACCCTAGTGGCTTCAATTGTAGCCATGGCTGAACACCAAGGAGTCGAAAAAGTAGTTTTGGGGGGAGGATGTTTCCAAAATCGTTATTTACTTTCCAACGTTATTTCTGCCCTAAAAAAGGCAGGCTTTTTGCCCCTTTGGCCCAGACAATTACCCCCCAATGATGGTGCTTTATGTGTGGGTCAACTGTTAGCTAAAATTCAGCCCAGGCAATATATTGATTAGCCTTATTCCTCTTAATTGTCCTAATTTATTTTGGAAATGGGTAAAATTTCCTTTGCAATGAATTCCTGGTAAGCTTGTTGAGCGGCGGCCTGTTCTGCACTTTTTTTTGATGGACCGCTGCCACTACCTAAATGGCGATCGCCAAGCCAAACCGTTGCCTGAAAACCTGATTGCTGGGGCAAATTTTGATCCAGGGGTTCTACCCGGTATTCCGGCAAACATTTGTAATGGGCTTGGGTCCATGCCTGCAAGGCTTCCTTATAGTTATGGAGGGCAGGATCTTGTCTAATTTCAACGGCTTTTGCGCGCAAATGTTCACTCAACCAAGGGCGGATCAAAGACAAATCCCCTACGCTCAGGTAAAGGGCTCCTAATAAAGCTTCAAAGCTATCTGCCATTAGGGAAACTCGCCCATTTTTATCTGCTAATACTGCGGGGGTAATCCACAGGAATCGGTCTAGGCCAT
Organism: Synechocystis sp. FACHB-383; assembly: GCF_014698605.1. NCBI lineage: Bacteria > Bacillati > Cyanobacteriota > Cyanophyceae > Synechococcales > Merismopediaceae > Synechocystis > Synechocystis sp. FACHB-383. The sequence goes on from NZ_JACJTJ010000051.1 coordinate 72,893, forward strand.
ACAATTCTCCCCAACCGGCAAGGGTGCGATCACTCACCAAAATAGCCCTCAGGGCAGACATTTCCCCCACCGAAGTCTGGGGGTAGTGTTCCATCAGCACTTCCGCTGAAGCTAATCGCACCACCGCATCGCCAACGAACTCTAGTTGCTGATAATTTTCTTCCGGGGATTGACTGGCGTGGGTCAGGGCCAAATCCAGTAACTTCCAATCCACCGGATCATTCTCGGTTAACCCCAACCGTCGCAGTAGGGCCTTTAACTGGGTTTGACGATGGGGAAGCAGGGACATACGGGCTTAAAAGAGGGTGTAAATAAAAGGGGCGATCGCCGATCCTTGGGTGAAAACAATTAACGCTCCCAGAAGGACCAGGGTTAAAATCAGTGGTAATAGCCAATATTTTTTTCTTTGCCGCAAAAATCCCCAAATATCCTGCAATAATTCAATAAATCCTTCCATAAAGTTATTTTTAAGCGTTGATCAACAATTGGAGTTAGTAGGGTTTTTGCAGATGGTTAATGTCCCGGGGACGACAAGGTGATCGATAGGTTACCCGTTGAGGCTCCAATTGACGGGCCATGGTATCCCTTTTCAATAACTTCATCACCAAGGCCATGGGGGTAACCACCAACGCAAAAATTAGGGTCAGGATAATGCGGCTATTAATCCACCCTAAAACATGGCCAATTTTTAGCCATAGTTCATACACCGGGCCCAAACTGCGGGGAGTGAACAGTCCCAGAAAAACAAAGCCAGCGGCGATCGCCCAGGGCAATACGGGTAATCCGTGGCCCTTGAGCAGGGGAATGAGTAGACCAAATAGAAAGGCAATCATCCCTGCCATAATCCAGGCAAATTCCCGCAGCATTTTGACCGTGGGGGCAGTCTTCGTATTCGTCATAACACTCGACAAGATGGCGATCTTTGGACGGGTTGATGTTAGCAGACTTTTAACTAAACTAGATTAAGCTATTTTGCCGACCATGCAGTTAAAGATTTAACCTCCTCCAAGACAATCTTCCCCTTACTCAGCGCAAATAATTTTAATGTATCTTAGTTCTTGTAAACGCAAATAATTTCTTCAATGCTTTTTTACATAATCTTTTAATTGTCTTTTTTGTGTTTGATAACTCTTGAATTTGTTGTGAGGAAGTCTCAAGTTCAATTTGGAGGACTTGGTTATTAGTTTCTAATTGGATAATTTGCAGGTTTTGCCGTTCTATTTGCTCAATTAAGGTTTTATTTTCCACTTCTAACTGGGCATTTCTGCCCGCCATATTATGATTATGGGCTTGTAAATGGTCAATTACATGATTTGCTTCCGCGTTTTTCCATTCAAGTTCCCCCAATAGAACACGATGTTTAAGCTCTTCCACTTGACATTGCCGAAAGTCTTGCCAAAGGGCAGTGAAATTCTGTTTTTGGGGTCTATTTTTATTGTCCTCAATAGTTTTAAGGCATAGCTGACTAATTTTAGTGGCGGTTGTCCACCAAGAAAATTTTTTCGCTTGCTCTTTGCCCCTGGCAATTAATTCATTGCGAATGGTTGGAGTTTGCACTTTTTCTAAGGCTGCAACCATTTCTACTACGTCTTGGCCGCCAACATAGATAACCGCATCTTCCCCCACCTCCGGCAGCGAAGAATTATGGCAGGTAATCACAGGACAATCGCAAGCCATGGCCTCAAGAATGGGTAAACCAAATCCTTCATACAAAGAAGGGTAAACCAAGGCGATCGCCCCGGAATAAAGGCACCTTAATTCCAAATCCGTTGGTCGAACTAAACGAACATTAATGTCACTAGCTAGGGCAGCTAATTCTGGCTCTAAGGTAATCTCACCCCCAACACAAACAAGGGTAAGTTTTTGGAGATCTTTGCTGGTCTGGAAGGCTTGGAATAGAATAGTTGCGTTCTTATACTGATTAAGACTTAAACGAGACCCAACTAAAAGTAAATAGGGAGAGTTGATGGCAAACCTATGCTTGACGGCGGCAATTTCTGCCGCAGAAGCAGGGGAAAAAATACTATCTACACCATTATGAATAATATTTACTTGGGAAGCCTTAACTTCGGGACAAAGTTTGAGCAAGTCCTTCGCTGTATTTCTAGATACCGTAATATACTGACTGGCATAAACTATGGCATAGCGTTTTTCTCGCCACCAGAATTCGCTTAAATCTAAGCCAATTACCTCCGGAATCATGTCATGAATGATTAAAACCGAGGGAGTATATAACGGAGTAGTGTAATAGGTAGAAATAAATAAGTCGGCATTAAATTGATTACAAATATCCTGCAGTTTGCCAGAAAATAACGCCTCTTCTTGATAATTAAATGGGGGGAAATGGTAGTATTGCACCCCTGGTAGTGATGGAGCAGTATGACCTCGATCAATTAGAACAATATTTTCTATGAAACCAGAATCGCACCATTTTTCCAACAGAGTTCGCCAAACCCGAGCGATGCCTGTGTCAGCAATTTGAAAGAAGATGCCATCAATAACAATTTTCATGGACTGTCAAGGTTTGGAGGCCGTTCAAGTTTGCAATCAGGATTTCGCCGTCAAAAAAAATTCCTCTGGAAACATATAACGTTCACAAAGGAATCTATGCAGTAATAATATCTTGGATTTAGGCCGCTGGCCCTGGAAGTTACCTAAAAAATACTCCTGTTTATTCTGTTTTGACAACAGGTAACAGATGAAAACTTTCCTAGATAACCCCCAGAACTTGAGCCACTTTTGCGAACCGGGCCGGAGCAGTGAAACCTACCCCAGGGAGAAGCATATTTTTTCCTAGAACAGGCCCAAGGTTAGGGACTTATCAATGGGGAAAGTGGCGCCAGCTCCCAACCATAAAGCCGCCGCAGTGCCGAACAAGAAGATGGTCATGGCAATGGGACGACGGAAGGGGTTTTGGAACTTGTTCACACTTTCAATGAAGGGTACCAACATCAAACCAAGGGGAATGGCAGCCATACAGGCGATTCCCAGAAGTTTGTTGGGGAGAATGCGCAAAATCTGGAAAGTGGGATACAAGTACCATTCAGGTAAGATTTCCAGGGGAGTGGCAAAGGGATCCGCTGGTTCACCGATCATGGCGGGATCGAGGATAGCTAATCCAGCAATTAGTCCCAAAGCACCCAAGATGCAGATGGGAAACATATAAAGAATGTCATTGGGCCAGGCAGGCTCACCGTAATAGTTGTGGCCCATGCCTTTGGCCAGTTTGGCCCGTAAATCGGGATCGCTGAGATCCGGTTTTTTGATAATGCTCATGGGGCGGAGGCTCCAAGTTAAGGTTTTTTAGGGATTTTCTAGATTCTCTAATCTGTTTCAATATTCAACAATTTGGCAACGGTTGAAACGAAATTGCCCGATCAAATCAGATTAGTAGGGGGATAGAAATTACAAAGGACCAGAAATGCCTTGTTTGCGGATCATCAGGAAGTGCAACAGCAACAACACGGCGATCGCCCAGGGCAGGACAAAGGTGTGGAGGCTGTAAAAACGGGTCAAGGTAGCTTGACCAACACTTTCACTACCCCGCATGAGGGTCACCAATTGATCCCCAACCACGGGAATGGCGGCCGGTACACCGGACACAATTTTCACTGCCCAGTAGCCCACTTGGTCCCAGGGGAGAGAGTAACCGGTTACACCAAAGGTAACAGTGGTGACGGCTAGCATCACGCCGACAACCCAGGTCAATTCCCGGGGCTTTTTGAAACCGCCGGTGAGGTAAACCCGGAAAACGTGGAGAATCATCATCAGCACCATCATGCTGGCGGACCAACGGTGAATGGAGCGGATCAGCCAACCAAAGTTGACTTCATTCATGATGTATTGGACAGAGGCAAAGGCTTCCGTGACCGTGGGTTTGTAGTAGAAGGTCATGGCAAACCCAGTGGCAAACTGGATCAGGAAGCAGGTCAGGGTCAGGCCCCCCAGGCAGTAAAAAATGTTTACGTGGGGAGGAACATACTTGCTGGCAATGTCGTCGGAGATGGCTTGCACTTCCAGGCGATCATTGAACCATTGAAAAACTTTTGATTCGGTGACTTCTTTTGAAAACATTGAAGCTAGACTTCTCTTAAGGATCAGGGATGGAGGGGGTTGACTCCAGCGGAGCCGTAAAATCGCATATAATCAGCGTACTATGACGGTCTGACCAAGGGTGGAAAAGCTCCCAAACTTGGCAAAAATGAGAACTACTCATCACAAAATGTAACACAGCTTTAAGCCCTGGGGAAAGGGAAGTCCGGCTGTGGTGCTGCTCTAAAATTTTGCTCCTCTATCCATGCTCGCTAAATATTTTTCCGAACCCATTGATCGTGCGGCCCTAAGTTTGATCGGTGTCCTTAGTGCGGCGATCGCCGTGGTGGGGGTGGGTCATTACACCTGCCAAGACAATAATCAGTGCATATTTGCCAACCGTCCCCGGGTACAGGATTTTAGTTGGGACGGGGCCCACTTGGGGGCCAAGGACAGGGCTTTTATCATCACCTTCGACCGTCCCATGGATCAACGGGAGGTGGAAAAGAATTTGGTCATTACCCCAGCCCTACCGGGAAAAATTAGTTGGGCGGGGCGTCGCATGGCCTACACCTTGGAAAATCCCATTCCCTACGGCACCGATTATGATCTGCAAATTACCGATGTGCGGGAACAGTATGCCGGTGAGCACCATGGGCAAATGATGGCTCCTTTCACCAGTAGTTTTCGCAGTCGAGACCGGGCCTTTGCCTACATTGGCACCCAAGGGATCGAGCAGGGGCGGATTATTTTCTACAACCTCACTAAACAGAGAAAAACTATTCTCACTCCACCGGGGCTGACCGTGGTGGACTTCAAATTCTATGAGGGGGGCAAAGCAATTCTGTTTGCCGCCGCTGAAAGTCAGTTGGGCTTTGAGGGGCTCCGGCAATTGCAGTTATACCAGGTGCCCGTGGTGGAAAGTGACAACCCCCAGGAATTGCCTAAACCGACTTTGGTGCTAGATAACCAGGAGTTTCAGAATAATCAATTCGATGTGAGTGAGGACGGCAAGTCCATTGTGGTGCAGAGGGTCAATCGTCAAAATCCCGCTGACTTCGACCTCTGGATGCTAAAAAATCAGCAAAAGCCGGAACGTTTGAAGGTACAGGGTGGAGACTTTCAAATTGCCCCGGATAACCAGTCCCTGGCGGTGGCCCGGGGGGAAGGCATTGGCATTTTGCCCTTGCAACCGGAAGCCAAGCCGTTGGATTTTCTGCCCAAATTCGGCCAACTGTTAACTTTTTCCAGTGATGGTAGCGCCGCCGCCCTGGTGAACTTCAATACGGAGGATGCCCAAAAACGCTTCCAAAGAACCCTTTTCTTTGTCAACACCCTCGGGGTGCAAAAGGAATTGGTAGATACGGATGGCTCCATTGTCAGTTGCGAATTTGGCCGCAATAATCAAACTCTCTATTGTTTGTTGACCAAGCTTTTGCCTGGGGATGAATATATTGAACAGCCCTATTTTGTCCAAATTAACGTCAACAGTGGTGAAGTTTTTCCCCTGCTCAAGCTCCAGGATTACCGGGACACCCAAATGAGTCTTTCCCCCGACGGTTTGGCCCTGTTATTTGACCAGGTAATTATCGACCCCGAAACCCCAGCCAATAGTCGCCTTAACACTGATACCGGGGAGGCGATCGCCGATAGTCAATTGTGGCTCCTGATCCCCCCCCTAAGGCCAGAGTTGGGGCAACAGGCGGAACTTAAGGCTCTTTCTTTGATGGGTTTTCGTCCCCTGTGGGCTCCTTAGTGGCAGATGATGGGTTTTGCCTGGCCTGACAATGTTGTTCTACCCTTTCCAAGGCGGGGAAGAGGGGCCCCAGCCAGCGGCGGTAAATATCCCGGGAATTGGGGGAAGTCACAACCCGATTAACCAAATCTTCCCATTCCGGCTGATCGGCGGGCAAAATTAGTCCATAACCCTGGCAATCTAGGGGATAGGAGGGATAAAGACGATAACTCCGCCCAAGGGGAAGGTCTAGCACCAAGGCTTCTCCAAACAGCAAAATGCCATCACTGGCAAAGGCATCAATGCGCCCCTGCATTAAGGCTTCCACTCCCAAGCGCCGCGCGGTAAAACCCTGAAAATTAATCAGTTCTGCTTCGGGGTAACGGGCCGCTAAAAATTCACTGTTACTGGTGCCGCCCAAAACCCCAATTCTTTCCCCCCGCAAATTGCCATCGCTATCAAATTCCCCTAGGCGATCGGTGGCCACTAAAAATTGGGTTCCTGTAACGAAAAAGGGCCGGGAAAAGGTAATGGGCAACTGTAGGTCACGGCGGATGGTGTTGGGGCCACATTCCACCACCACTACTTTTTCCGCCACGAGATTGAAGCGATTGAACAAACTGGATTGGTAAAATTTCACCAGCAAAGGCTGACCCCCCAGGGTGGCAGATACCTCTGTCTGTAGGGCTTCGATGAAGTCCACACAAATGCCTGTCCATTGATTGGCCGGGCCGTCCCGAAAACCAAAGGGCACCGAGTCGTCCCGAATGGCCACCCGTAGTAGGCCGCTTGCCCGAATGGATTCCAACACCGTTTCAGCCTGGGCTACGGGCATCACAAAACTCTGTAAAGCCCAAGCTAATAGGGGCAGTAGGGGGCGGAGCATGGGGAAAGATTTTGAGTGGGAGAGACGGGCACCATTGCGATTGCTCATTGCCAATTGTCCAAAAGATCTTTAAACAGAGCTTCTTCAATCCAGATTTTTAAAACCACCGTCAGGGGTAGGGCCAGGATCAACCCTAAAAGTCCGAATATGCTGGCAAAAAATAGTTGGGCGATGAGGGTAACGGCAGGCAGAAGGGAAACTTGCTTGGCCATGACAATGGGGGTTAGCCAATAGCTCTCCACATTTTGAATGAGGAAATAGAGAATCAGCACGGCAATAATTTTCCAGGGGGCATCCAGCACCGCAATCATCAGGGGGAAGACCACACTGGCGGCGGGACCGATGTTGGGAATAAAGTTTAAAATCCCCGCCATCAAAGCATGGACTAGTACTAATTTAATTTGCAGTATCCATAGGCCAATGCCGCTGAGACCAGCGATAAAAAAAGAATTAATTACAATGCCCGTCAACCAATTGCCCAGGGAAGATTCCGATTGGGTCAGGATTTCGTCAGCCCGGCGGCGGTAAAAGGAGGGAAATAACTTGAGGGTCCCCTGTCGATAGGCTTGGGGAGAAAACAACATCATCACGGCGATCGCCAGGATGAAAAGTATTTGCAGGACGGCGGTGACAGAGTTGGAAAAAAAGCTAATCAGGGAACTAAGGGCATTGGCCCCCAGGGCGGAAATGGAATCCGGTAGGTCATCAACGGAAAAAGCCTGGCTAAAAAACTGCACCTCTACCCGGTCGTGCCAGTCCTCGAACAACCTCTCCAGGCGATCGCCAACTTTAGGCAGAGAACTGAGCAGTACTTGCAATTGCTCCCAAAAAGGAGGAATGACCAAGAGAAAAAATAGGGCCACCGTCACCGTGACACTAATCAGGGTAATGGCCAGGGCCAAAGGTCGTTTAATACCCCAGGTCTGCAATTGTTTAACCAAACGATTGAGGGCTGTGCTCAGCACAATGGCCAGGAAAAGCAGTAACAGCAGTTGGCGGATTTCCCAAGCCACATAGGCCGCCATTACCAAACAAGCTAAACCTAACCACTGACTAAGCTTCATTACAACAGTCAATCAATCTACTCAGGGCTGGAAATTAACAATGCGGGCAAGGCTCTGGGGCTCCAGACTAGCTCCCCCCACCAAAGCTCCATCAATTTCCGGTTGGGCCATAATTTCATCCACATTGTTGGCGTTGACCGAACCGCCATACTGGATGGTGACCTGAGAATTAGTTAACTGTTCCCGAATTAACCCGATGACCCGATTGGCCTCCGTCGCCGCACAGGTGTCCCCTGTACCAATGGCCCAAATCGGTTCGTAGGCAATGACTAAGTGGGATTGATCCACATTCACCAAGCCTTTTTTTACCTGGTCAATGATGACCTGTTCCGTTTCCCCGGCATCCCGTTGGGCCTTACTTTCCCCCACACAAAGAATGGGAATTAAGCCTGCCTTTTGGGCCGCCAATACCCTTAAGTTGGCAGTTTCGTCCGTTTCACCAAAATATTGCCGTCGTTCACTGTGGCCGATAACCACATAATGAATACCAATTTCCGCCAACATAGCCGCCGAAATTTCTCCCGTGTAGGCACCGCCGGGCTCCCAATGGACATTTTGCGCCCCTAAGCGAACCCTGCCGCCATGGAGTTGTTGGGACATGCCGCTTAAATCGGTGAAAGGAACACACAACACCACTTCACGACTTTCCGCCGCATCTTCGATTAAAGGCTTAAACTCCTGCAAAAACGCTTGGGCCTCCGCCTGCGTCTTATGCATTTTCCAATTGCCCGCAATAATAATTTTTCGCACGATTCCAATCTTTAACGATGAAGGTCACAACAAAATTTGCCAACCCCCAGTTTACGTCGTCCGGGGTCGTCACCATTGATTAATCAGCAACTAACCCCCAAACTAAGCTGGTTGAACCCAGATTAATACCGCCCTTGCTTTTAATCTAGCCTGGTTGAGAAGATAAACTGTAACTAATTGCGGCCCTGGTGGAGAAAATTATGAGCCAACAAAAACCGTTTTCGTCCCTGACCGGCTTTGCTCTGGCCGCTTTGGTGGTGGCCTTGGTTGGTACCGGCTTTGCCCTCTGGACTGGGTTTAATCTTTCCCAACGTTCCCCCACGGTCACAGTGGACCCCGATAAACCCGACATGGCCATCCCCGGACAGGCACAAATTTACTGGCTCAGTAACAATGACACGGCGATCGCCTTTGTGCCCCAAAATATTCCCCCCAACAATGACCCACCGGCAGTGCAGACGGAGCGGGCCCTGAAAACCCTCTTAGCTGCACCCAACAGCGAAATTTCCGCCATTCCCCCCAACACCAGCCTTTTGAGCCTCACCAAAACCGCCACCGGCATCAACGTTGACCTATCAGCCCAATTTACCGCAGGGGGAGGTAGCCAAGGCATGATCGCCAGGCTGGGACAAATTGTTTACACTGCTACCAGTACAGATCCCAATCTTCCTGTCCTTTTACTGGTGGAGGGAGAACCTCTAACAGTACTAGGGGGAGAAGGGTTAATGATCGCACAGCCCATCACCCGCAAGCAATTTGAAACGGATTTTATGCCCCCTGATCGTTGACAATTATGGTCATGGTCTGCTCATCTATGGTGAGGACAGTCGGAATTGTCACGGTTTTAGCCGGTACAAGTAGCCCCATTTAACTAGATTCAGACTGGACCTTATCAGTCCGGATACCCTGTTTTTAAAAGCCGAACGCTCTGCAATGTCCTCCCCCTCCGAACTTGGTAATGCGTCCTCTGTCCCGCTGCAGTTTTTGCTGTTCATCGACGATCGCCCCAACTCCCAAGACAGTGTGCAGGAAATTGGTCAATGCCTGACTAACCTGTTGGAGGGACACAGCCATGACTTGCAAATTCTGCAAATTAGTAAACATCCCCACCTAGTAGAACATTTTCGTCTGGTCGCCACCCCCTCCCTGATCAAAATACAACCGGAACCAAGACAGGTTTTAGCTGGCAGTAATATCATCCAACAATTGCATAAATGGTGGCCCCGGTGGCAACAGGAATTAGAAACAGACGCTGGCCAAGAAGATACGGTTCAATCCCCCAGTTGTCCTCGGGAAATTTCTTCCGTGGGTTATTCCGGGGAACTGATGAAAATGTCCGACGAACTTTTTCTGCTCAAAAAAGATAAGGAAGAGTTGCTCCAACAAATACAGTTCAAGGACCAGATTTTGGCCATGTTGGCCCACGATTTACGTAGTCCCCTCACCGCCGCCTCCATTGCCGTTGACACCTTGGAATTGTTACAGCACAAACCCATTGAAGAGCAGAAACCTGCCCTCAGAAGCCAACTCCTGCATCAAGCCCGCAAGCAGTTCAAAATTATGGACCGCTTAATTGAAGATATTTTGCAGGCTTCTAAAAATCTTAATTCTCAGTTTCAGGTCCAGGGTTGTCCCCTTGCCATTGCCGATCTTTGCCAGGAAATTCTGGAATTGTATCAGGTAAAATTTAGTAAAAAAAATCTCAGTATTACCTACGACATTCCCAAAGATTTACCCAATGTTTTTGCCGATGAGGAATTAATTCGCCAAGTGATTGCCAATCTTTTGGACAACGCTATTAAGTACACTCCTCCCCATGGCTCCATTACAGTGGGGGCTCTCCATCGCACTACCCAAAAAGTTCAGGTCAGCATCACCGACAACGGCCCCGGCATTCCCAATTCCAAACAAGAAACCATTTTTGAAGGACACTTTCGACTACAACGGGACGAACAAACCGATGGCTATGGTTTAGGTTTGTCTCTCTGTCGCAAAATCATTCAGGCCCACTACGGCCAAATTTGGGTGGATAGTCGCCCTAAACAGGGTAGTTCTTTTCACTTTACATTGCCCGTTTACCGTTGACTCCCGAACCAGTTTTTGGCGGAGTTTGAAGCACTCTAGTTCAAGGCTAGCATGGTGGCATGTTATTGAAATTCCATCCCTTAGTTAGCTTTAAAGTAGATCGATAACCAAGACAGAATGGCTTGCCTGAAACAGAGCAGGGGCAGCAACTAGTCCCGACAGACCTGAACCGACTACTACGAAGCCATAGGAAGAATGATGGGGACATCACACCACAGCGCCGATTTAAATTTGCTTGTAGTGTATTTGTTCACTGAGAATCATTGGCCATTTGAAGATTTTGCAATGTGTTGGGCTTTGACTAAAATATTTTCATCCGTGGAACTTTGGCTGGGGAAATACAGTTCAATGATTTTAATAGTCTTGTGAGCAGCTCGAGCAAAATTTTCTGAATTACCCCAATGACAGCAGGACGAAACCAACGCCTATCGCCCGTATTGTTGCAGAGTAGTATCGGACTGTTAATTTTGACTGCTTTGTTTCTCTTGGTGGTCAGCACCCTTTGGCTCAAAAATTTTCGTTTTGGTTCCCGTTCCTACCGGGCCACGGTACTTTTTAGCGATGCGGCGGGGATGTTGGTGGGCACCAGAGTTGATTATCGGGGAGTCCGGGTTGGTCAAGTGGTTAGCGTCACACCCCAACCGGATGGAGTAGCGGTGGAGGTGGAAATTAGCCCCACCGATCGCCTAATTTCTAGTCGTGTGGAAATTCAGGCACGCCAATCGGGGTTAATTGGGGAAACTTCCATCAATATTGTTCCCACTACCACAGTTTTGCCCCAGGAAGTGGACTATAACCCCCTGGATAAGGACTGTAATCCTGAAGTGATTATTTGCAACGGTTCCATTTTGACGGGTCAAGATGCCCTGGATGTTAACGCTCTGATCCGGGCCATGATGCGTATTTCTGACTTTTTCAGCGAGCCCCAAATCAATGAAGCCATTCGGGCCTTGGCTACCCAAACTCCAGAAGCATTGAAGGATATTAGTCAGTTCAGCAACGAAGCGGCTACCCTATTGCGGGAAATCAACCAGGACGGAGGCGTGAAAAATATTCGTCGTACCCTTAATTCTGTTGATCGCACGGCCCAAGACCTATCAACTTTGAGCCGGGAAGCCACTGGTACTATCCGCTCCCTTAACCAAAGTGGCACCGTTGGCGAAATTAACCGCAGTCTGCGTTCTGTTGGGTCAGCGGCGGAACAAATTCAGGCTTTTTTGGAAGTTAATAATCAACGCCTGGGGGCGACCCTCACCAGTCTCCAGGGCACCAGCGACCAGTTACAGATCAGTGTTAAAAATCTGGAACCCCCTTTGGTGCAACTATTAACCCAGGTCAACGACCAAGATACAGTGGGCAACCTCAATCAAGCCTTAGTAGATCTCAAGGCAGTGGCGGACAATGCCAATCAGTTGACCGTTAATCTGAATCAATTTGCCGATCGTCTCAATGATCCCCAAACAATTATTCTGTTACAGCAGTTGTTGGAATCGGCTCGGGCCGCCACCCAGAACCTGGAAAAAATTACTTCCGATGTGGATCAAATCACCGGCAACCCAGCTTTGCGGGAACAGTTAATTCGCCTCATTCAAGGACTAAGTAATTTGGTTTCCACCACAGAACATCTGACGAAACAGGTGCAATATGCCCAGCAACTAAACCAACTTTCCGATGATTTGACCATGGTGGCCCGAGCCCAGGAATTGCAAACTCCCACAGTGATTCCCCCCGAACCCCAAAAAGCCGTTACAAAACCCTAGGAAACCTCTAAAATTAGCCAGCAAGTCTTTCCGATCACCCAGATAGTTGGCTGCAAACTTACTGCAAATTCTATTACCTTTTCCCATGACTGCTGTACCCCCATCCTGCCAAATCCTTGACGGTAAAGCCCTCGCCCAGAAAATGCAGGGGGAATTACAACGGGACATTGCCCAACTGGTGGCCCAGGGGCATCGATCGCCTGGGTTGGCGGTGTTGATGGTGGGGGACAATCCGGCCAGTGCGGTGTACGTCCGCAATAAAGAAAAGGCCTGCGAAAAATTGGGCATGGTTTCCTTTGGCAAGCATTTTCCTGCTGATACGGACCAGGAAACCTTAACAGCGGCGATCGCCAGCTTGAATGAAGACGAACGGGTGGACGGCATTTTGGTGCAATTGCCCCTGCCGGATCATCTTGATGCGGTCAAACTTTTGCACACCATTGATCCGGGCAAAGATGCGGATGGTCTCCACCCAGTCAACTTGGGTCATTTAGTGCGGGGGGAAGACGGTCTGAGGAGTTGTACTCCAGCGGGGGTGATGGCCTTGTTGGCGGAATATGACCTTGAGCTAACCGGCAAAAATGCGGTGGTGTTGGGGCGCAGTATTCTAGTGGGCAAACCCCTGGCCCTGATGTTGCTAGAAAAAAATTGCACTGTCACCATTGCCCATTCCCGTACCCAAAATCTGGCCGATATTACCCGCCAGGCAGACATTCTCGTAGCGGCGATCGGTAAGCCGGAATTTGTCACGGCTGATATGGTCAAACCAGGGGCGATCGTGGTGGATGTGGGCATTAATCGTCTGGATTTGGGCGAGGGCAAATCGAAACTAGTGGGAGATGTGGATTTTGCCGGGGTTGCTCCCATGGCCAGTTATCTCACCCCTGTACCCGGTGGCATTGGCCCCATGACGGTGACTCTTTTGTTAGCTAACACTGTGGCTAGTTATCGACAACGGTTGGGCCTTTGAGGCCGGGTCTATTGCTACACTGGGGGGCGGACTTGAAAAACCCTAACCCTTGGGGTAATCGAGTTAGCGAACCATTCCACCAAACCAATAACCATGGGTGATTTTTTAGCCAACGTTTCCCGTTACCCCCGGTATCTGATCAGTTTTACCCTAGGCATATTTTTCTCCGTCTTTACCTGGCTCCAACCTCTTTTAAAGAATCGTGTCGGAGCGATCGCCCTGATGGGACTACTGGTCAGTGGATTCATTTTTCTCTATTTCACCCTGCGGGCCATGTTAGGATTGACCGTGTAGAGGGAGTTTGGGTTAATCTGCCCAGGCTCAAACTTTTTTGTTGCCGAGGAGCAGGTCTATGGCCACCAGTCGTCGAGTTTCCCGGGTGTCGTCCCTAATTAAGCGGGAAGTCAGTCAAATGCTTCTCCACGAAATTAAAGATGACCGGGTGGGCACGGGCTTGGTTAGCGTTACGGAAGTGGAAGTTTCCGGTGACCTACAGCACGCTAAGATTTTTGTCAGTATTTACGGCTCCCCCGAAGCCAAAGCCTCCACCATGGCCGGATTGCACTCTGCTGCTCCCTTTGTCCGCCGAGAACTGGGGCAACGGATGCGTTTACGGCGCACCCCAGAAGTTTCCTTTTTAGAAGACCGCTCTTTAGAACGGGGGGACAAAATTCTCAATCTTCTGAACAATTTGCCCCCGGCGATCGCCGATGAAGACTTGGCAGGCTCGGATTCTGATCCCGCCCTGGATTAACTTTCCCCACGGGCAGATTAGCTCGGTACGGGGTGCGATCAACCACCAACGATCCCACCACACAAGTTTCTCCGGTTACATTCAACACCACCTAATCAAGTTTTAAGCAAACAGCAATGACAGAGGTATTACGGGTAGGACGGCCAGCACCGGATTTCACCGCCACGGCGATCGTCGATCAAAGTTTCCAGACCGTCAAACTGAGCACCTACCGTGGTAAGTACCTGGTGCTGTTTTTCTATCCCCTAGATTTCACTTTCGTCTGTCCCACAGAAATCATTGCCTTCAGCGATCGCCACAGCGAATTTACCGCCCTAGATGCGGAAGTTTTGGGCGTCTCCGTGGACAGTGAGTTTTCCCACCTCGCCTGGATTCAAACCGAACGGAAACTGGGGGGCATCGGCGACATCAACTATCCCCTAGTGTCGGACCTGAAAAAAGAAATTAGCCAAGCCTATAACGTCCTCGAACCCGATGCGGGCATTGCCCTGCGAGGACTATTCATCATCGACCGGGAAGGAATTCTCCAATACGCCACCGTCAACAATCTCTCCTTTGGCCGGAGTGTGGACGAAACTCTACGGGTACTAAAAGCCATTCGCCATGTGCAGTCCCACCCCAACGAAGTTTGCCCAGTGGATTGGCAGGAAGGAGACAAAACCATGATCCCCGACCCAGAAAAGGCTAAAACCTACTTTGAAGCAGTGGCGGAACCTTAAGATTTAAGGTTTCCCTAGGCCGAAAAACCCAAGGCCAGAGTGAAAAATTTTGACTGGTAGGCGGACTGGCCAGAGAGAAACTATAGACGAGCTGATAGTTTTGCTAACATCGCTAACGTTGCTATAGCAAAGAACGAGATAGTTAGGACAATTCTCGCAAAGCTATATCCAATGCAGAAATTAGCGATTCTCCCTTACTAACAAGTTGGGAAACATAACGTTTTAGTCTCGCCCA
>NZ_JACJTJ010000052.1:0-60078 GCF_014698605.1 Synechocystis sp. FACHB-383
AATAAGCTATGTACACTGGCTAAGGGAGTTAGCACTAAGGTGATGAATTTGCTTTGCTATAGGGTTATTCTGCTTATTTTTCGGTGGCACATAAATACCATTCAACGTTTCTGCCTCTCTCGACCTTGGAAGATAATTGCTCTTAGTACTGTTTGTCGTATCCTAAATCTGCCTAGGCTTGACACAAACTCAGCCCCCCTAACGAGATATGCGGAGGGGAATTTCTTGGTGATCCTGGGGGGCACCCCAGAATTGTTCCAATGTTGGCCCGTTGCTGACTCGAAAGTCGCCGAAGAAGAAGTTCCACAACTCATGGGCTAAGACGCGTCGCCCCATACGCGTGAACCAATTCATGCCGTGGCGTGAAGCTCGGTTGGGCTGGAAAAAGGACCGCCATAACGCTACAGGACGGGTTTGCAAAATAATTTCAATGAACTTCACCCATAAAAAAATGCGCCAAGGAGGCATATAACGGGTTTCTAACACTTGATGCTTATAGTCCCACTTACTCTGATTGAGTTGAATGACCCGCCTTTCAGAAGCGATTCGATAATATCCAGTCCAGCGATGGGGCGTCACATACAACGACATAATTTGGTCTGGATCGTACCAAAGCAACTGTCTGAGGGCATGGATGAAGTCCCGGTCGGTGACCTCTTCAAAATCAGTTACCCAGGTAGCAAGGGAAAGAATGCCGTGTTGTCTCAGTAGGCGAATAGCTTCACGGTCGGTGGTTGTCTTACTTCCTTTTCGAATTTTTTTGAGTGTGGATTCATCGGTATTTTCCATACCCAACAAAAACCTCTCTACCCCTGCCTGGCGGTATAAATACAGGATATCTGCATCCCTTACAATGTCATCTGCACGGGTCGAACCGATAATGATCACCGGTAGGTTTTCGGCAATGATAGCTTCGCATAGTTCCCGCCACACTGCCTTATTGACTGTTGGATTTTCGTCGGCCAAGTTGAACAATTCGACGCCATGGGTTCGATGGAGCCAGGCGATTTCCTTGGCAAATTTCTTGGGGTCACGGTGTCGCCAGCGAGCCCAGAAACCCCTTTGTCCACAGTAATTGCATAGATGCGGGCACCCTCGGGAAAACTGCATAACAACGGCCTGCTTGCCACCGTAGTAGCTATATTTTTTTAGATCAACGAGTTCCCAACCAACTCGATAGGCATCTAAATCTTGAATCATCGGAGCAGGTGAGGTCTCAACAATCTGATCATGGGAACGGAAAGCAATGCCTTCTACGTTAGCAAGGTAATCGCCGTTCTCAATGGCAGCTATCAACCTAGGAACGGTGGCTTCGCCTTCGCCACGAACAATGACATCAATCTGGGGTTCTTGGGTGAGTATGTCGTGAAAATGATAGGTCGGAAAAACTCCACCGTAGACAATGATGAGGTTTGGTAATTCCCTGCGGAAGCGACGGGTCAATTCGACCACGATTGGATGAGCTGAGGTGGAACCGGAGTGGCCGATCAGGAGAATCTGGGGCTGGTGAGTAACAACTTTTCCAACAATCTCACCATGGGAAAGGGGGCCAAGTTCGGCATCAACCAGAGTGACATCATGGCCAGCATCCAATAAAGAACCGCCCACTAACAAAAGTCCGAGGGGGGGAAGTTGCTCCTGCGGAATACGGCTGCCAATAGCTGGATGTGGTGGATTGACAATGAGGATGCGCATGAAGGATTTGTGAGGACAATGGCAATAACATTAGTAAATTTGCTTGGCTGAATATACCCTTTCCGAGCCCACTGCTTGGCTGATATGGGAAAAACCCTCTGCCGCTAACTTTTCCCCCAAGCCCTGCAAGATATCCGGGACTACCCAGGGACCCCCATAAATCCAGCCCGTATAAAGCTGTAACAAACTAGCCCCTGCTTGAATTTTTTCCCAGGCATCCTCAGCGGTGAAAATGCCCCCCACGCCAATGATGGGAATGGTGCCGCCAGTTTGTTGATAAATATAGCGAATTACCTCTGTGGCCCGGTCTCGGATTGGTTGACCACTCAGTCCTCCGGCTTCCTCTTCTATGGGTTGACCGGTTTGGGGCAAAATTTTTGTCTTTAACCCCGATCGCCGGGTGCTGGTATTGGTGGCCACGATGCCCGCTAAGTTATGTTCTTTGACTAAATCAATGATGACGGCGATCGCCTCCCAGGAGAGATCCGGGGAAATTTTTACCAAAATCGGCTTTTGCCAATGATTCGCTGATTGCAAGCCAGCAAAAATGCGGGGCAACTCGTCAGACTCCTGCAAGCTGCGCAACCCAGGGGTGTTGGGAGAACTGACATTGACCACAAAATAATCCGCCAGCGGGGCTAAAGTTTGAAAGCTGAAAACGTAATCCTCCACCGCCTGGTCAAGGGGAGTAATTTTCGATTTACAGAGATTAATGCCGATGGGGATGGTGCGGGGATAGTACTCCCAGGTGCGTTTTAACTTCGCCGCCATGGCCACAGCACCCTCATTATTGGCCCCCAAACGATTCAGCACTGCTTGGTCTTGGGGTAAACGAAATAGACGAGGGCGGTCATTGCCCGGTTGGGCATATTTGGTCACAGCTCCCAATTCTGCAAAACCAAAACCCAATGCAGGCCAGACAGCGGCCGCCTCTCCCTCCTTATCACAGCCGGCGGAGAGACCGAGTACGTTGGGAAAATTTAAGCCCCAACAGCTTTGTTGTAAACGAAGGTCTGAATGGGTAAAAGCTTGTTCTAGTTGCTCCATGGCCACAGCAAAGCCATGGCGATGCATGGCATCCACCTTTTTTAAAGTTTGGATAAGGCGTTGATGCCCCCTTTCCGGATCATTTTTGGTGACGGATAAAATTAGGGGATACAGAGAACGGGCAAAACTTAACATAGGCCGGCAAAAGCAAATTTTGATCAGTCCATTGATCGAAAGAATCGGTATTTAAAAACTTGCCCTCCGGGATAGCTGTAGTTTTTCGTCAAATCATGGTCTGAAATGGAGAACTCAACATTGATTCTACCCCAGTGATCCATGAAGACAGGGACGAAACTAGTCATGGAATACCTGCCAAGGGTGGAAGAAAACTCCCTAGGGATCCTGGAGAACGAGGACACCATCACCCCCAAGCAAGCGACACACTTCAAGAATCCTAATCATAACTATCAAAACTATTGGGACTATACTAAGCAGGTAAATTTCATTACAATAATCGGCAAGCTTGCTGAGCTGAGACTCAGTTAATCATTTCAACCCTCCCAGCGGACGGCACCATGACTTCAGGCATTGATCTTCAGAATAGTTTTCTTCAGTCACTGCAAGGTTTCGGCCTGCCCCCAGGATTAGCGAAGCTGTTTTGGATTCCCCTCCCCTCGATTTTGATGATCATCGGAGCCACCGTGGGGGTGTTGGTGGTGGTATGGCTAGAAAGAAAAATTTCCGCCGCCGCTCAGCAAAGGATTGGTCCAGAATTCGCCGGTCCCTTGGGAGTGTTACAACCTGTGGCCGATGGCATCAAACTGGTGTTCAAAGAGGATGTGGTACCGGCCAAGGCAGACCCTTGGTTATTTACCATTGGCCCCGTGCTGGTGGTACTGCCGGTTTTTCTTTCCTATCTCATTGTGCCCTTCGGCCAGAACCTGGTCATCACCGACATTAACGTTGGTATTTTTCTCTGGATTGCCCTTTCCAGTATTGCGCCCATTGGGCTGTTGATGTCTGGTTACGCTTCCAACAATAAGTACTCCCTTTTGGGGGGGCTAAGGGCGGCGGCACAGTCCATTAGCTACGAAATTCCCCTATCCCTAGCAGTGTTGGCGATCGTGATGATGTCCAATAGCCTCAGCACCATCGACATTGTTGACCAACAGTCTGGCTACGGCATTTTGGGTTGGAACATTTGGCGTCAGCCGGTGGGCTTTCTAATTTTTTGGATTGCGGCCCTGGCAGAATGTGAACGTCTACCCTTTGACCTACCGGAAGCTGAAGAAGAATTGGTGGCGGGTTATCAGACCGAATATGCTGGGATGAAATTCGCCCTGTTCTACCTTGGTTCCTACGTCAATCTTGTACTTTCTGCCCTGGTATTTTCGGTACTTTATCTGGGCGGTTGGGACTTCCCCATTCCCTTGGAAAATGTGGCTAATTGGCTGGGGGTTGCTCCTACCACCTCTTGGTTACAGGTGCTAATGGCGGCCCTGGGCATCACCATGACGGTACTTAAGTCCTATTTTCTGATTTTCATTGCCATCCTACTGCGCTGGACTGTGCCCAGGGTGCGGATTGACCAGTTATTAAACCTAGGTTGGAAGTTTTTACTGCCCGTTGCCCTAGCAAACCTTCTAATTACCGCTGGACTGAAGTTGACCTTTCCCATGGCCTTTGGTGGTTAGTTTCAATGGGGCGGTGCAGATTAGCTTCGAGAGCGCCGATGTTTGCTTGATTCCGGCTTCTGACTTTTCGCCACCGTCTCCAGGTTTGTTCAACTTTTCACCCTCTACCTTTTTTCCCTTCTGAAAGCTATGTTCAACAATATTCTTAAGCAGGTTGGCGACTACGCTAAAGAGAGTTTGCAAGCGGCTAAGTACATCGGTCAGGGGTTAGCAGTTACCTTCGACCACATGAGTCGTCGGCCCGTCACAGTGCAATATCCCTACGAAAAGTTAATTCCTTCGGAACGGTTCCGGGGCAGAATTCACTTTGAGTTTGATAAATGTATTTCCTGTGAAGTTTGTGTGCGGGTTTGTCCCATTAACTTACCAGTGGTGGATTGGGAATTTAACAAGGCAGTTAAGAAAAAAGAACTCAAACATTACAGCATCGACTTCGGAGTTTGTATTTTTTGCGGCAACTGTGTGGAGTACTGTCCCACCAACTGTCTCTCCATGACGGAGGAATATGAGTTGGCGGCCTACGATCGCCATGATTTGAACTATGACAACGTCGCCCTGGGTAGGTTGCCCTATAAAGTAACTGAAGATCCGATGGTGACTCCCCTGCGGGAACTAGGCTATTTGCCCAAAGGAGTGCTAGAACCCCATGATTTACCCAAGGGCAGTCAACGGGCCGGACAACATCCGGAAGATTTGGTGAAAACGGAATAGATTTGTGCTTTATTCCTTTATTCTTTGGCTTTACCCGTTAAAGTAAACTCGTTGTGACCTGATTTTGCCCTTCCACTATCCGTACCTAGGAGATTAACCACTGTGAATTTAGCTGAAGGTGTTCAGTACATATCCTTCCTAATCTTGGCTTTTTTAGTCATTGGGGCGGCCCTGGGGGTCGTACTGCTCTCTAATATTGTTTATTCCGCCTTCCTGTTGGGGGGAGTCTTCCTCAGTATTTCGGGTATTTATATCCTGCTCAATGCGGATTTTGTGGCGGCGGCCCAAGTCCTGGTTTATGTGGGAGCGGTCAGCGTACTTATTCTTTTCGCCATTATGTTGGTCAATAAACGGGAAGATTTTTCCAAAATTCCCGGTCGTTGGCTGAGAAATTTATCCACCGCCCTGGTCTGTACCGGCATCTTTGCTTTGTTGAGCACCATGGTGTTAATTACTCCTTGGCAGATTAATGAAACGGGACCTTTTGTGGAAAACACCCTGGTCACCATTGGGAAACACTTTTTTAGTGATTACCTCCTGCCCTTCGAGTTGGCTTCCGTTCTGTTGTTGATGGCTATGGTGGGGGCAATTATCTTGGCCCGTCGGGACTTAATTCCCGAACTATCCCAGGAAGATAAAACCGCCACTGCTCTCACTTTGCCGGAGCGTCCCCGTGAGTTAACTTCCGCCTCCAAATAGGCATTGCCTAACCAAGGTTAGTGGGAGTTTTTTGAACCTTTGCCGGTTGATTGGGCAAAAATCTCCCCATCTAAGCCAATTTTATTGATTAACCCTAGTTAAATTTTCCTGACCCCACCATGCATTTGCAACTCCAATATTGTTTGATTCTAGCGGCCGCCCTGTTTTGCATTGGCATTTATGGTCTCATCACTAGCCGTAATGCCGTGCGGGTGTTGATGTCCATTGAACTGTTGCTGAACGCAGTTAACCTCAACTTGATGGGCTTTTCCAATTACCTTGATCCCAGCAACATTCGGGGTCAAGTGTTTGCCATTTTTGTCATTACCATTGCCGCCGCTGAAGCCGCCGTGGGTCTGGCGATCGTGCTAGCTATTTACCGCAACCGAGAAACAACCGATATGGAGCAATTCAATCTGCTGAAATGGTAATACTACTGTGTGGATTTAGACTCCAGATTGATTGGGAGAATAGAACATTTTTTCGTACTGCTCATTGGTTATGGTTTGAAATCCACAAAAGGTCTTAACAACCCAATTACCTAACCAGATCACCCCACTTAAGCTTTGGCAAAAGGTGGGGATTTTTTATGCAAAATCTCTTCTTTCCGGCAGTCCTAAAGTCATAAACAATTTGTCCAAATCAAAACCCCTGGAATTTTGACAGAACCAGGGGCAATGGGGGTTATTAACATTAGCCAAGCATTTTTAGCCTTTCCTGGAGCATCTGTCGTTGAACGGCGGCGGCGTTGAGGGATTCCCGAGCTCCGGCAATTACCTCCTCCGGTGCTTTATTGACAAAACCGGGATTGCCAAGACGTTTTTCGATGCTTTCATATTCTTTGCTGACTTTGTCTAAGGTTTTTTTGATTTTACTGCGGAGAATATCCAGATCCACCAGCCCCGAGAGGGGAATCAATACCTGGACTGTATCCACCACCCCGGCGATGCCGGAGGCACACTTCGTGCCCGCCTGGGTTTGTTCTGGGGGTAGTTGGGGCACAACCTGGAGATTCTCCACTTTGCCGATGTCACGAATATAGATTTCCCCCAGTTGCAGGGTTTGTCGTTCCTGGTCATTTTCACTTTGGAGGATAACTGTGACCATGGCCCCTGGTTTAATGCCCGCTTCCGCCCGGAGATTACGAATGGTACGTAAAGTGTTGATCAACAGATCAAACTGAGTTTCCAAACCCGGATCAATCAGAGACTGGTTAACCAACGGGTAGGCCTGCAATGCGAGAAATTCCCCCTCGGCTTGGTGGAGAGTTTGCCAGAGCTCTTCGGTAATGTGGGGCATAAAGGGATGGAGCAGCTTAATAATGCTGTCCAACGTCTGGGCCAAAACTTGACGAGCCACCAATTGACGCTGGGTGCCAGTTTCTCCCCCTTCCTTATTCCAAAGCCTGGGTTTAGCCAGTTCAATGTACCAGTCACAGAAGTCTCCCCAAATGAACTCGTACAAGCCCTTTGCCGCTTCCCCTAGGCCGTAGTTTTCTATTTGTTCTCTGGTCTGCTCAATAACTCGGTTGAGACGGGACACAATCCAACGGTCTGCCAATTCCAGGCTTTCCACAGGGGCGAGGCCCAACTGTGCTGGGGTTTTTCCATCCAGGTTCATCATCACAAACCGGGCTGCATTCCACAGTTTATTGGCAAAGTTACGGGACGCTTCCACCGACTCCGATTCGTCTTTTTGGCGATCGTATTGCAGACTAATGTCCTGTCCGGCCCCAGCCACTTCTCGAATTAGGGTATAGCGTAGGGCGTCGGTGCCATATTTATTGATTAACAACAGGGGATCAATGCCATTGTTGGCAGACTTAGACATCTTCTTACCATTTTCGTCCCGCACTAGCCCGTGGATATACACATCCTTAAAGGGCATCTGGCCAGTAAAGTGTCCTGCCATCATGGTCATCCTGGCTACCCAGAAAAAGATAATGTCAAAACCCGTTACTAGGGTACTGGTGGGGTAATACTTAGCCAGGTCTTCTGTTTGTTGGGGCCAACCCATGGTGGAAAAGGGCCATAGCCCCGAAGAAAACCAAGTGTCTAACACATCGGGGTCTTGTTGTAATTGTACCGTCGGGCCATATTCTGCTTCCGCTTTGGCCAGGGCTTCGGTTTCGTCATAGGCCACAATAAAAGGGGTATTATCAGCAATTTCCCCATTGGTTTCACTGACAACGTACCAGGCAGGGATTTGATGGCCCCACCACAGTTGCCGGGAAATACACCAGTCTTGAAGTTTGACTAACCAATCTCGGTAAACTTTGCCCCAGCGTTCCGGCACAAAATTCGGGGATTGCTCTTCGTCTAGGCAACGCAACGCATTTTGGGCCAGGCTTTCAATTTTGACAAACCATTGAGTGGATAACAACGGCTCTACCGGCACTTTACCTCTGTCACTGTAGGGGACGGAATGACGATAGGGTTCAATTTTGACCAGAAACCCCTGGGCTTCTAGTGCTTTAACCACATTTTGGCGGGCTTCAAAGCGGTCCTGGCCAGCAAAATCCCCACCGTTCTCGTTGAGGGAACCGTCCTTATTGAGCAGATTAATAAAAGGTAGGTTGTGCCGTTGGCCCATGACAAAATCGTTGGGGTCGTGGGCGGGGGTTACTTTTACGCAGCCGGTGCCAAATTCTGGGTCCACCAATTCGTCGGCCACCACGGGGATCTCCCGGTTCGTTAAAGGCAGGGTGACAGTTTTGCCCACCATGACGGCATAACGTTGATCATGGGGATTCACCGCCACTGCAGTGTCTCCCAGCATGGTTTCCGGCCGAGTCGTAGCCACCACCACTTCTCCACTGCCATCGGTGAGGGGATAACGGAAATACCAGAGATGACCATCCACCTCTTGGTTTTCCACTTCCAAATCCGACACCGCCGACTGGGAAGCCGGGCACCAGTTAACTAGATAATTACCCCGGTAAATTAGCCCCTCTTGGTAAAGCTGGATGAAAGCGGTCTTAACTGCTTGGGAAAGCCCTTCATCCATGGTGAACCGTTCCCTAGTCCAGTCTACGGAAACTCCCAAACGCCGCAGTTGGTTGACAATGGTACTGCCAGATTCTATTTTCCACTGCCAAGCCCGCTCCAAAAACTTTTCCCGCCCCAGGTCATGCCGGGTTTTTCCCTCTGCTTTTAACTGACGCTCCAAAATAGTTTGCACAGCAATGCTGGCATGATCCGTACCCGGTAACCATAGGGTGTTATCTCCCCGCATCCGGTGGTAACGCACTAAGGTATCAATGAGGGAACTCTCAAAGGCGTGGCCCATGTGCAAACTGCCCGTCACATTAGGGGGAGGAATCACCACACAATAGGGTTCTCCGGGGGCTTGGGGATCGGCTTGAAACGCATGACTTTCTTCCCAAGCTGTTTGCCATTTGGCTTCGGTCGCACTGGGATCGTATTGGGGAGGCAGGGAGGTGGTCATGGGGCGGAGTTCACTGTTAGGCCTTCATCATTTTGCCATAGGTTAGGAGGGGGCATTGGTGTTGTTAAGGTTGGGCCAGGGCAAATTTTCCCCATGGTTTTCTGCAATTTGATCCGAGAAGTTACGATGGTGGTCTGGGCCAATCTCAATTTTGGGCAAGGTTTTCGGTAACCGTTGGAATTCGGTCGAGTATCCAATTACTTTTTTTGCTATGACACATTCTTTGCAGTGGGTTAATGCCCTTTCTACCAGGCCATCCTTGGAGGGGGCATTGGATGAGGCGATCGCCAAGGTGAGTGGTCCAGGGCGGGGGGATTGGGATTTAGCAATTGTGTTCCTTTCTTCCAGCTTTGCTTCCGATGCAGCCCGGTTAATGCCCCTGGTGCAAGAAAAGTTGTCAGTGCCCAATGTGATTGGTTGTTTGGGGGGAGGCATCATTGGTATGGCAGACCCCGACGCGGTGCAGGAAGTGGAAGGAAAAGTGGCGCTGAGCTTAACGGTGGCCCGGTTGCCAGGGGTAAAGGTGACTCCGTTCTACGTCCATGGGAAAGAGTTACCGGATTTGGATGCGTCGCCCCAGAGTTGGGTGGATTTGGTCGGTGTTGATCCGGCCAGTGGGGCCGATTTCCTGATTTTGGCTGACCCGATGGCGGCGGGCATAACGGACTTTTTGGCGGGGCTGGATTTTGCCTATCCCCAGGCAAGGAAAGCGGGGGGCTTAGCCAGTGGAGAAAATGTTGCCATGGGGGGCAGTTTATTTTTGCAATCTCCCCACCATGCCAGTGGACGCTACGGGGAAGGTTTCATTGGGGTTGCTCTGGCGGGTAATATTCGCCTCGGTAGTGTGGTGGCCCAGGGCTGTCGACCCATCGGTGAACCGTTTGTGGTTAACCAGGGAGAACGAAACATCATCACAGAAATCGAAGGCAAGGATAAGGACAGTGGCACGGTGGTGTTGGAAAGTCCCCTGGCCAGTCTGCAAAAACTGATTCCCACCCTCAGCCCCAAGGATCAGGAATTGGCCCAAAGCTCTCTCTTTGTCGGTGTGGCCAACGATGAGTTTAAGCTGACTCTCCAACCGGGAGATTTTTTAATTCGTAATTTATTGGGGGTGGATCCCCGCCAGGGGGCGATCGCCATTGGAGACCGGGTGAGAAAAGGCCAGAGGTTACAATTCCATTTACGGGATCGGGAAACCTCCGCCGATGATCTAAGAATTTTGTTGCGTTATTACAATAACGGCGAACCAAGTCAGTCCCCTACCACGGCGATCGGGGCATTGATGTTTTCTTGCTTAGGCAGAGGATATGGGCTGTATGGCACCCCCAACTTTGACAGCCAGGTGTTTGGGCAATATTTTCCGGGAATAGCCCTAGGAGGTTTTTTCTGCAATGGTGAAATTGGCCAGGTGGGCAGTCAAACCTTTTTACATGGCTATACTTCTGCTTTCGCCATTGTCCATGCGGTGGATTTAACTACGTAGCCAGTCTTTGTTAGTTGGATTACATTATATCGACAATTCAAGAATAAATGATAGAAAGAACCCTATCTGGTCTACTCGTAGTGGGTCCACATTCGGTATATCTTGATCATTTTTTTCTGTTCTATGACTTCATATACCAATCGATGTTGCTTATTTATCCTTCTGCTAATTAGTCCTTTCATGTCTCCTTTAAGAAGCTCATATTCAGGAGGATATTGATAAGGATCTTCACGAATAATCTCAATTAGCTTGAGTGCTTTTGCCTTTAACCCGCCAGAGGCTAATTTTTTAGCATCTTTTTGTGCCTGTGTCATGAAAATCACCTTGTACATCACCAATCTAGCTTATCCAAAGTAATACCATTCTCTAACACTTCCTCTCTCGCTTCATTAATACTCTCAACCATGCCTTCAATGGATCTTAAGTAGTCATCATCACTAACATATTCGGACTCTTCTAGAATCCTTAATTCATGATCGGAAAAGTCTTTCAATAACGACATAAAACGATCATTAACACCGTCTTCTATTTTTAGGGTAATCGTTTTCATATTAGTGAAATTGCAAATATTATCTTTGATTCGTCTAGTTGTTGTCTAAGTTTTCATTGTATCTCAATCTCCAGCTTGCGCAAAGAATAAACGCCAGACAATGAGAACTTTTTAGTTTTCATTCCCAACTAGCAATTGCGATATTTGCTATCGTCCATGAAATGGAGTATTTAACCCCGATCGCCAAAGAGAATGGTGCCCAAACGGATCATGGTGGCCCCGGCGGCAACTGCCTCTGGGTAATCCCCGGACATGCCCATGGATAGTTCCGTTAATGACAGGTTAGATGTTTGACTAATCTCTGCGGCTAAATCTTTTAATTCTCCAAAGGTTTGTTGGCGATCGCCAGGGGCCAGACCGAGGGGCAAAATGGTCATTAATCCACAAATTTTCAGGTTGCGAAAAAACTCTATTTGGGGTAAATCAATACTTAATTCTTCCCTTGTCCAACCGGATTTATTCTCGTCGGGCAGTAACTTCACTTGCAACAATCCCTGGGGATGCTTACCTAATTCCTCGGCTATGCGGTTTAATTTCGCGGCGATCGGTAAATTATCAATGGAATGGATATAAGCAAAATTTTCCACCACCCGTCTGGCCTTGTTGCTTTGTAAACGACCAATAAAATGCCAGTTAATATCGGTGTAACTCCCCAGGGCTTCAATTTTTGATAACGCTTCCTGGATGCGACTTTCGGCAAAATCCCGGATACCCGCCCTGTAGGCCGCTTCAATATCGGCGATCGCCTTGGTTTTGGTCACCGCCACTAACCTTACACTAGGGGGGAGGGTGGTAATAATTTCTGAGTAAACGCTGGGGGAAAACATAGTCTAACTGCCGGGGGAAGGGGCTATACTGCCCTTGATCCTAAGGTGAATTGGGGAAACGGTGCTTAACCGAACCCACTGCGACGGTTTTCCCACTCAGGTACGTCTTAACATCTCGTTACAATTAATTCATGTTAAGCCTCAGTTTAGGGGGGCAATTGAATGAACAACAATATCCGCGTCGGCAGTCTCTTTGGTATTCCCTTTTACGTCAATCCATCCTGGTTTTTAATTTTGGGATTGGTGACCCTCAGCTATGGCCAAGACTTAGCCCGCTTTCCCCAACTGTCCGGTGGCATACCCTGGATTTTGGGATTAGTCACTGCCCTATTACTCTTCGCTTCGGTGGTGGCCCACGAATTAGGCCATAGTCTAGTGGCCATTGCCCAGGGCATTGAAGTAAAATCCATCACCTTGTTTCTTTTTGGTGGTCTAGCGAGTTTAGAAAAGGAATCCAATACTCCCTGGCAAGCTTT
Organism: Synechocystis sp. FACHB-383; assembly: GCF_014698605.1. Classification (NCBI taxonomy): domain Bacteria; kingdom Bacillati; phylum Cyanobacteriota; class Cyanophyceae; order Synechococcales; family Merismopediaceae; genus Synechocystis; species Synechocystis sp. FACHB-383. The sequence continues at coordinate 12,570 of NZ_JACJTJ010000052.1, forward strand.
TGCCGTGGCGATCGCCGGGCCTGCGGTGAGTTTAGTGCTCTTTTTGGCTCTGACCATATTTGGTAGTCAAATTTCCCTTCCCCTCCCGGCCCAAGCCATTATTGGTTTGTTGGCAGCCATTAACCTTGCCCTCGCATTGTTTAACCTCATCCCCGGTTTACCCTTGGACGGTGGTAACGTGCTCAAATCCATCGTGTGGCAAATCACTGGCAATCAAAATAAAGGTATCCTCGTCGCTAGCCGGGTCGGCCAAGGTTTTGGTTGGTTGGCGATCGCCATCGGTAGCTTAGGCATTTTAAATATTCTGCCCATCGGTAGCTTCTGGACTATTCTGATCGGTTGGTTCCTGTTGCAAAATGCTGGTTCCTCCGCCCGCAATGCCCAGGTTAAAGATCAAATGGAAGCTTTCACTGCGGAAGATGCGGTCATTCCCAACAGCCCCATCATCCCTGCTGGGTTAAACATCCGGGAATTTGCCAACGAGTATGTGATTGGTAAAACCCCCTGGCGACGTTTCTTGATCATCGGTGCTGACAATCAACTGCTAGGGGTACTAGCCACGGAAGATATCAAACATGTGCCCACCTCCGATTGGCCCCACGCCACTGTGGACAGCCTGATGCAACATCCCCAACAGATGGTCACCGTTAACGCTAGCCAATCTTTGTTTGAAGTGGCCCAGTTGTTAGACCAGCAAAAACTGTCGGAACTGTTGGTGGTGCAATCCTCCGGGGAAGTGGTGGGATTATTGGAAAAAGCTTCCATTATCAAATGTCTGCAAACCTCTGCCGCGTAGACTTTGTTTTAAAAGCCCCCTGACTCCCCGAATTTGGGGGCAAAACAGGATTCACAGTCCCTCAATGTTGCCGGTAATTTAGTAGGTCAATGGAGGGAGAGAATAAAAACTCTCAACCAGGATTGGGATTAAGCATCCATAGCTTTTTCTCAATCTTTTTTAATGGTTGAATAGGGGATTATCTGGTGTTACCCAAGGGGGTAAAATTAGACCCAAACGTTACTCTTCTCTGGAATAGGATCTTTCCCCATGACCGTTGCCGCTGCCCCTGCTTTTTGCCAAGGAATTCGCTTTTTCGGTGAAAACCTGCCGGATTTTGATCGTTACGGCCAGGAAACGGCGATCGCCAGTGGGCAACAGTCCATCAACTCATCCAGTGATCCCCAGGCAGTTTATCAAACGTTATTGGCGGCGGATGCCCTGCGTTATTTGACCCTGCAAACTACGGCTAGCAAGGAATCAGGACACCCTGGTGGCTTTGCCAGTATTGCCGATGCGATCGCCTCCCTGGTGATGTTGGGCTACAAAAATACGGTGACGGAAGTAGGGCACCATGCCCCCGGTTTTTACAGCACTATGTTCTTGGATCGTTCCTTGGAAGCCATGGGGATTAATACAGTTCAAGAACTTGGCGATCGGTTCCGGGAAATGCACGGGCTCTTGGGTCACCTCTCAGGGCAAATTCCTGGTTTGTTAGCGCCAGCGGGGCCTCTGGGCCAGGGGCAACATTTCGCCATGGCCGGGGCCAAACTCCATCCTGGGACTCTCTTTCCTGTCACCATTGGGGATGGAGGCTTAGGGGAACCCTACATCATGAGTAGTTTTGGCCATTTCCACACGGCCTATCCCCAAGTTACGAATTTCCTCCCCATTTTGGTTTGGAACGGTTTTAGCCAAGAACACCACAGCATGGTTTCCACCCAAAGCAACGAAGCCATGGTTAATTATTGGCGGGGCAATGGTTTCAAAAATGTCATTTTAGTTAACGCCAAGGATTTTGACGACAGCAATCAGCCGGGGGATTTTGTTGACAGCACCAAGTTTTCTTTTCAACAACGCCTAGCCTTCACCCAAGCCGTATTGGAAGCCACTGACCAAGCAGCCCAGGCGGCTCTCAATGGCACATTAACTGTCCTGATTGTGAAGCAGTTAAAAGGGGCCGGGGTCCACAAATCAGGGGCCAAATCCCATAACCTTTACCCCGGCGACAGTTTAAACAAGGATTATATTGTCAGCGCTTTGCAAGAACGGGCTTTATCTCCAGACGCATGGCAGTTGGTGCGGACTAATTTTGAGCGTTCCCATGGTGGCCCGGCGGCCCAGACAGTGGTAACGGAATCGGTTCTGCCTCTGGCGGATTTAGGTACTCTGCCCCTGAAGGAATTTGCCTTAGAAGATAAACAGGTGGCCACCACGGCCATGGGGGAATTGGTGGTTCATGTAGGCAAACAGGATGCAAATTTTGTCGTTACCAATGCGGACGGTAATGCGGCCTCGGGCATTAACAACATCAACGTCGGGTTAAAAATTGTTCATCCTACGGTGGATCAAGATTATTTCCAGGGCCCCAACGGCCAAGTTTATGAACCCCTGAGTGAAGATGCCTGTGCTGGCCTGGCCGCCGCCCAAGCTTTATTTGGAGGCCGTACCCTCTGGTGTTCCTACGAATCCTTTGCTATCAATGGTTTACCCATTTGGCAGACTGTGACCCAAGCCATGGCAGAGTTACGTCGTCCCACCCCTTCCACCATCACCCTATTTACGGCGGGGGCTTTGGAGCAAGGACGCAATGGTTGGACCCACCAACGGCCCGAAATTGAAAATTATTTTGCCGCGATGATGCGCAATGGCAATATTTTTCCTCTCTTCCCCTGTGACGCTAACGGCATTCAGGTTTGTTATGACTGGGCCTTAACCACCAGCAATAAGGGTATTCCCATCACCGCCAGTAAGTCTCCCCTGCCCATCCGCACCACCTTGGAACAAAATCGCCAAGGTTTAGCTAAAGGCGGCATCCTACTCCACAGCAGTACCGGTTCCAAAACTGTGGTCTTTGCTGTGATTGGCGATATGACTTTAATTCCCGTCTTGGAAGCAGCTAGCCAATTGGAAAGTGAAGGTTATGGGGTGAAAGTGGTTTCCGTGATCAATCCCCGGCGCTTATACCGTCCCTATGATGTGCAATGGGAAGATTGTTCCGAGTCAGATGGTGGCTTTTTGAGCGATGCTGAATTTGCCGAACTGTTCGGTGGGGATGCGTTGATTGGGGTTACTGGCGGCAGTGGAGCCATGCTGGAACCGGTGATGCTCCGCAGTGCTTGCCCCAGGGATCTGTTTGCCTGGAAACGGGGGGAAACCACCGCTAGTGCTGGACAATTGATGGCCTATAACGGTTTAACAGCCCAGGCCTTCGGCGATCGGGCCAAGGCTTTGCTGGCCTAGGCTTAACCATCACTCGGTGAACTATCCACGCTAAATCTAAGACTACAGCGTAGGCTTCCTATCGGGAAACTTGCAAAGCAGTGGAAGTCTTGCGACCTTTACTACCTTGTCTGACAGTTTGGCCATAGGCGGAATACCCGGTTCTCGAGTTAAATGAGGCCAAAACCAGGTGCTCAATGGGGCGTAGGGCTGAGTTGGCTGAATAATTTTCACCCGTAGTCGCCACCGGAATGGAGCCTGTTCCACACTGGTCAGGGATAGGTTTCTCCTGTGTTGGCAGTCTTGGTTAAAGTAACAACATCTTTTTTTATAGGCAAAAAATATTACACATCTGTCACCACCGGCAACAGCGGTATAATCTAGCTTCTTCCTTGGTGCGTGTTTATGTCTGCTGAATCCCCTTTGTTATTGTTAGTTGATGGCCATTCCTTAGCATTCCGGGCTTACTATGCCTTTGGTCTGTCGAAAAAGGGCCCTCTGCGGACAACAGCGGGCATTCCCACCAGCGTCTGTTTTGGATTTTTAAATTCCCTCATGCAGGTGATGGAGTCCCAAAAACCAGCGGCGATCGCCATTGCCTTTGACCGCCGGGAACCCACCTTTCGCCATGAGGCCGACGTCGCCTATAAATCTAACCGTCAGGAAACCCCGGAGGATTTTGCTGAGGACTTAAGTTACCTCCAGCAATTGCTACAGGCCCTTAATTTACAAACCATTACCTATGCAGGCTATGAAGCCGACGACATTTTAGGTACATTAGCTCACCAGGGTAGTGACGCTGGCTATCGAGTTAAAATCCTCAGTGGCGATCGGGATTTGTTCCAACTGGTCACCCCAGAGCAAAATATTTCCGTTTTATACTTAACCCGTAATCCCTTTGCCAGTAATACTGGATATGACGAATTGGACTGGCAGGGAGTGGTGAACAAAATGGGGGTAACCCCCGCCCAAATTGTCGATTTTAAAGCTCTCTGTGGCGATAAATCCGATTGCATTCCGGGCATTAATGGCATTGGTGAAAAAACTGCCATTAAGCTTTTAGCTGAGTACGAAACCCTAGAGAAGGTATATGAAAACTTAGAACAGATTAAGGGCGCATTGAAAACGAAGTTAACCAATGGCAAAAATGATGCCATACACTCCCAAATGTTGGCTCGCATTGTCGTGGATATGCCCTTGGAGATAGGCTGGGAGGATTTGCAATTAACGGGATTTTCTACTGATCGCCTGGTGCCGCTGTTGGAAAAATTAGAGCTAAGGACTTTCATTGACAAAATTGCAACTTTCCACCGTGCTTTTGGGGATAAGTATGGACCAGTGCCGGTGGACAATGAAGTGGATAATAGCCCAAAGGATAACGCGGCTAAAACCAATCAAAATACTAAGGCAAAAGCAAAAATTAGCCAGGATGATTCCCAACAATTATCTTTGTTTGATGGCGTCCCCACCGTAACCCAAGAAGATGGTTTAATTACTATTCAATTACCAGAACAAATTCAGCCACAAATTATTACCACTATCCTGCAACTGCAAGCCCTGGTTGAGGAATTAAAAAATTATACAGATGCAAAGTTTCCCGTTGCCTGGGACACAGAAACCAACAGTTTAGATCCCCTGATGGCTAACTTAGTTGGCATTGGCTGTGCCTGGGGTCCAGAACCCCATCAAGTGGCCTATATTCCCCTAGGGCATCACCAAGGGGAACAGTTATCCCTCGACATAGTTAAAGATCTTTTAGGGGAAGTTTTGAGCAATACCACCTACCCCAAAGTCTTACAAAATGCCAAATTTGATCGGCGGGTTTTGACCCACCATGGCATGGAGTTGGGGGGCGTAGTGTTGGACACCATGCTAGCTAGCTACGTGCTTCAACCGGAGGAGACCCATAATTTAACCGATCTTTGCCGTCGTTATAACCTCGGTTTAGTGGCCCTGAGCTATAAAGATTTGGGCTTGAAAAAAGACCAGACTATTGCCGATTTACCCCTAGAGACAGCGGGACAATATTGCGGTTTAGATTGCTATGCTACCTATTTATTGGCAGAAAAACTACAACAAGAACTAGATGATTATCCCGAACTTGCAACTATTGTGAGGGACATTGAACAGCCTCTAGAAAAAATCCTAGCGGCCATGGAAGATAGGGGGATTCGCATTGATTGCGATTATTTACAAACCCTGTCGGAACAGTTAGCAGATAATTTACTCACCATTGAAACCACGGCCTATGAAGCAGCGGGGGAAAGTTTTAATCTCAGTTCTCCCAAACAATTGGGCAGTATTTTGTTCGATAAGTTGGGACTAGACCGCAAAAAATCCCGCAAAACTAAAACTGGTTATTCCACAGACCATGCCACCCTCGAAAAACTCCAGGGAGACCACCCCATCATTGATGCAATTCTGGAACACCGCACCTTAGCTAAATTAAAGTCCACCTATGTGGATGCCTTACCGGAATTGGTTAATCCCCACACTAAACGTATTCACACCGATTTTAACCAGGCTATTACTTCCACTGGGCGGTTATCTTCTTCCAACCCTAACTTACAAAATATTCCCATCCGTTCTGATTTTTCCCGACAGATTCGCCGGGCCTTTTTGCCCCAGGAAAATTGGCTTTTGGTGTCGGCGGATTACTCCCAAATTGAATTGCGTATCCTGGCCCACCTCTCCCAAGAACCGGTGTTACTACAGGCCTATGGCGATCGCCAGGATGTCCATGCCGTGACGGCTAAGTTGCTTTTTGGTAAAGAGGACATTACCCCAGCGGAAAGGAATTTGGGTAAAACAATTAATTTTGGCGTCATTTATGGCATGGGGGCCCAGCGCTTTGCTCGGGAAACGGGGATTTCCGCAGTGGAAGGCCGGGAATTTATTGATCGTTACCACCGCACCTATGCCCAAGTTTTTGATTACCTGGAAACCATGAAGCTAGAGGCGATCGCCAAAGGTTATGTGACTACCATTGTGGGCAGAAGACGTTACTTTAACTTTGTCACCGACGCCCTACGACGACTGAGGGGAAAAACGGTGACGGAGCTAGATTTAGCTGGCATCAAAATGAACTATAACGACGCCCAGCTTCTGCGATCAGCGGCAAATGCCCCCATCCAAGGTTCCAGTGCCGATATTATCAAAATTGCCATGGTTAAACTGGCGGATCTGCTAGAAAACTACCAAACCCGCATGTTACTCCAGGTCCATGATGAACTAATTTTTGAAATGCCCCTGGAGGAGTGGGAAGAGCTATCTCCCCTAATCCAACACACCATGGAGCAGGCCCTAACCCTATCGGTGCCTTTAGTGGTGGAAATGCATCGGGGTAGTAATTGGATGGAAGCTAAGTAACTTTTGCTATTCAATGGTCTTGGGGGGACAGTGAACCCATGACCGTTAGAAAATTTGACTTTTGCCAAATATCTTCACAGAGTAAGTTTTGCCGAAAGTTAACAAATTCCAGGCAGGGTCTTAATTATTCTTAAAAATTGGATTTTGACAAATTTGGTAGCAAGAGCAAAAACCAGTGTGATAATGGCGACACTAGGTTCAGCAAAAGGCCGATTTTGCCCCCAATCTAGCGCCTTGTCTTGAGAACAAAAAATAGTAATCTCTGCTGTTTATCTATGTCTATGAATTTTCTTGCCGGTCTTCCTAAGACTAAGCTTTTTGGCCGCTTGACTGATGGTTTGTTGGGCAAAGCTGTACTGGCTCTGGCCCTGGTTTTATTGATGGCTTTTCCCACTTGGGCATTATTAAACAACGCTATTAAAAGTAGCTTGTTGCTCGACTCCCAAATGAACGTTTACTACGCCAAATCCCTGGAGCGCTACACCGGGGAATTTAGGGCAAAGCATCCCATTATTCTCGGTTTATTTAGTAACGAGGGGGGAGATTTTTATCTGTATATGCCTGGTCAAAGTAGCCCTATTCAAGCTCCACCCGTGCCCGTGCAATACCAAGTGGTAAAAGGTATTTCCCATAGCGCCATGGCCATTTATGCCATTCTCCAGCCCTATTTTGCCACTGCCGACAATGCCCCCGTGGCCGGAGATGGTTGGAAAGGAGAATTGACTGCCTACCGTACAGAACAGGCTAACACCTTGGCCCAGGCGGATCAGTTGGGTTTGGAGCCGGATGCTTTAGGCGCAGTCAAGGCCATTTTGACCAATAACATTAGTTTCATTGATGAAACCTTGGCCGCTGGGGTGATCGATCGCCAGAAGATCAATGCTTGGATTAAGGAAGTAGTGCCCCATTTCACCACAACCATCAGCACCGCCGCCACCTACCAGGTAGACCACTGGATGGAAGTCATGGCGGAATGGAAAAAAATGATCGGTGACCAGTGGGATCAAACCTTTGGGGTCACCAATACCCTTTATGTAACCCGCACCAACAATATTTTATTTACCCTGATGGCCCAATTCTTTGGCAAAGAAGCCATCAACGATCGCCTGCTACTGTTTGAAACCACCGAGTTCACCACCAAACCGGACACGATGTTGTCTTTAGTAACCAGAATTGTCAAAGACCGGGAATTGGGTCTAGCTTTCTTTGACGATTACTTTCTTATGGACGTAGAACTGCTCAGCACCGGAGCTCGCCAGGCGATCGCCAAACAGGATGGTGCCAGAACTCCCATGGCCGCGTCCCAAGGTTCCTATGCTGTGGGCCCAGCCCATGCCCGCATTCGTGCCTACGACGAAGCCAACGGCATTACTCCCATGTTGCCCCCCTTAGCGCCCTTCCACTCCCAGGAATGGCCCTGGCGCACCGTGGCCAGTGAGGGAGAAGGGCCAGAAACTTTGCAGGAAGCTTTGGATCAGAAGTAAATTCCAATAATTTTTCACCACTCTTAACTATTTCATGCCATGGAGATTGTGCCGTCTTTCTCCATGGTTGTATTTTTAGCCCTTTCCTGATTGGTGTGTAGGATTTAGGTTCAATCATGGTTACCCAATATTTTTTGCAAAACCCCTGTTGCCCGTTGCTAAAAGTAAATTTAATGGCCTGGATTTTGGCCATTGCCCCAGGAATTTTTATGGGCTCCCAATCAATAGTTTGGGCTGGGACTATTTCCAATGGGGAGAAGGAAATATCAACATTGTCCGCCTTACCATTCATTCATAATCAAAAACAAAAACTAGAAATATTTCTTGACCAAACATCAGATTTTCAGCTTTCTGAAAGCCATGAAATTGATCGTTTAACAGTTTTAACTCCAGCGATGATCAAGCAGTGGTCAGAAGATTCCCTTGATTATGACAATTTAGTAGCAGACGATTTTATTGTTCCAGAAGAAATATCTAGCTCCACCAACCCATTAGAAACTCTAAAACCAGCCCATAGCAAAAGCCCCAGGAAAATCATGGTGGGCATCAGTGGTAACCCGGCCGCATCCAACATGTTGGTGGGCACTGGAGAATTGGGTCGTTGGTTGGGATTGCCCGAAGATAGCCCCTTGCGCCTTGGCGGTATTTTTATGGGTAATATCAGCCAGCAAATTTCCGGCGGCAATCAACCTGGTTCCACTGATTTGAATGGAGCCTTAATTTTAGGTTTGGGAATAGATTTGGAAAAGGCAGTGGGTTGGAAAAATGCCTTTTTTGAAGTGGAAGGTTTGCAATATAACGGTCAACCGGTGAACTTGGCAGCGGGATCTGTCCAGGGCTATAACTCCATCGAAGCCGGCCCCCCATTAAATCGAACAGAATTGTATCAACTATGGCTCAATCAAACCTTTCTCGATGATCGCCTTTCTTTTCGGGTTGGTAAACTGATTCCTTCGATGAATTTTGGCTACGTGGGACGGCCCTTTGTTACTCAAACCGATCCGCAATTATTCACCTCCACCACTGGTTTACTTTATACTCCAGTTTTTGTCGGCCCTGCCATGTTGGGTTTTATTCCTGGTTACTATAATTCCGCCTTTGGTTTATATGGTGCTTGGAAATCCTGGGGCGGCCCTGGCGATAATCCTGCTACCCCCAATGGTTGGTATGGCCAAGCTGGTATTTACGATGGTAGGGGAGCGCAAGGAGTACAGACTGGATTGGTTTGGCCCAACTTTTCTGGCCCCCTATTCAAAGTGGCGGAAATCGGGGGAACCTGGACTCCCTACGCTGATGCGCCAGAAGTCGGTTGGGGGAGTGTGGCAGTGGGAGGATGGCGACAGAGCGGCCCGCTGACGGCCCCTGGGGGAGCATTTGAATCCCAAACTGGGGGCATGTATGCCTACTTAGTCCAAAAGCTAGGCAAATTTCGAGAGACTAAAGACCAAAATGGCGTTGTTGGTTTTGTCCAAGGTGGCTGGAACAGTTCCAGTACGGCCCTGATGCACAGTTCCTTTGGTTTCGGTCTAACCTTTATTGCCCCCTTTGGCGATCGCCCGTTGGATAGTTACGGCTTTGGGTTTTCCTGGGCCAGATTAAATGCAAATCCCCTGGCAGGCTATGGCTTTAACAGCTATGAAACGATGTTGCAGTTCTATGCCCAGTACCATTTGGTGGGCAATTTATTCATCCAACCCGTGCTAACGGTGTTGCCTACCCCCGGCGTGATGGGGGCAACGGGGCCCAGCATCAGTGGCACAGTACAACTCACTTTCCCTTTCTAGAAAATTGGGCTACCTATTCCGACTGGGAATCGGCAGGGTTAGATTCTGATTTTCCACTTTCCCCCTCCAGAGTTGATGGAGATTCTGTCAGGTTTTCCGGGGGGGTAAATTGAGGTGGTTCTCCGTCATCGCCCGTATTAATTTTCGGGATAAAACCTGGCCTCCGGGACCGTTCCCATCCCACCGGCCGCTTGGAGTTATACCAGGCCACCAAACCGATGGATACCGCCGCCACTAAGCCCACCACATACACCGCCACAAAATAGGTGGGAAACGTGCCAGCAACCGCCAGGATGGGTAGAGCAAACATATTTTTTAGGAAATAATGGTCGGGGGAATAACGAACCCAATCTTAACAAAAATTGTTATCGGGGCAATGGCTGACCCTGGGGTGATTTCAGACATTGAATAGCTAATTTTTGGCTTTTTTTTGCATTTGGTAACCAATTTAGCAATCCGATCCCCGGGGGGGTGGCCTATGATAAAGTGCCAGATGTGGAGTAAGATTAGTGCCGGCCACACCATATCTGTGGCTTAATTTATCTAAGCTCTGACCTCGGGCCCTTGACCCTACCGGTTTGTTCCGCTACCCTACGAAGTCCCCCTGACTGTCTTTTTCTATGCACCCCACCCTCATCAGCGCCCCCACCAGCCCCACCGCCAATGACACCCATACCGGCACCAGCCAGGGATCACACCAGGGACATCGCATACAAGTGATCCGTCGCGATGGCTCCTCAACGCCCCTCAACATTGGTAAAATTCGGGCGGTGGTGGACTGGGCCTGTCTTGGGTTGGAAGTGAACTCCATTGCCCTTGAGGCTGGTTTAACTACCCGTCTGAGGGAGGGCATTAGCACTAGGGAAATTCAAGATAACTTAATTAGCTGTGCTTTGGAAATGTGCAGTCCCAACGAACCAGACTGGCGCTATGTGGCTGGTCGTTTGCATGTTTGGAGCTTGTGGAAAGATACCCTGGTGCGGCGGGGATACCAATATGGGCAGTATCTGCGCACGGTGCAAACCAAGGTCGCCAATGGGGAGTATGACTCCCGCATCTTGACCTACACCGAGGCGGAATTGCAGGAAGCGGGCTGTTGGATTAACTCTGACTGGGATACGGATTACGACTATGCCGGGGCGGTATTGCTGACCAGTCGCTACCTCTTGCCCAATGAGTTACCCCAGGAAGCTTTGCTGACCTGTGCTTTGTTGTTGGCTTCGGTGGAAGCTCCCGATCGCCGTTTGCAATGGGCCCGGAGATTTTACGAATCCATTGCTGCCCGCCGCATTTCTTTAGCTACCCCCATCCTGGCGAATTTGCGGGTTCCTGGGGGGTCCCTCACTTCCTGCTTCATTGTGGCCATGGAAGACAATTTGGAAAGCATTTTTGGTGAAATTACCAATGCGGCCAGAATTTCCAAAAATGGTGGTGGGGTAGGGGTGAATGTTTCCCGCATCCGGGCCACCGGCAGTTGGGTGATGGGTAAGCCCAACGCTTCCGGGGGGGTAATTCCCTGGACAAAATTGCTCAACGATACGGCGATCGCCGTTAATCAAGGGGGGCGTCGGGCCGGGGCCGTCACAGTGGGGCTAGATGTGTGGCATTTGGATGTGCCGGAATTCCTGGAAATGCAGGCGGAAAATGGCGACCAACGGCGTAAAGCCTATGATATTTTTCCCCAACTAATCCTGCCCGATGAATTTATGCGGCGGGTCATTAACAAAGAAGATTGGACGTTGGTGGACCCCTACGAAGTCAGGGAAAAAATGGGCATTGAGTTGGCTGAGCTCTGGGGCGATCAGTTCACAGAAGTCTACCGTTCTATCGAAGCGGCCTTGGGAGAAACCATTACCCTCTACAAACGCATTAATGCCCGGGAATTGTTTAAGCAGGTAATGCGTACCCAGGTGGAAACCGGGATGCCCTATCTTTCTTTTAAGGACACCATCAACAAAGCCAATCCTAATAAACACCAGGGCTACATCCCCGGCACCAATCTCTGTTGTGAAAGCTTTAGTAACGTCACCCCAGGGCAGGATGCCCATTGTTGTAACCTAGTCAGCCTTAACTTGGCCAATCTCGACCTCCAGGACATTGCCGGGGTTAGTCAAATTGCCGTGCGGATGCTGGACAACACCATCGAATTGACCGCGCCTCCCTTTGCCGATGCTAAGAGTCATAACCATAAATACCGCACCATTGGGGTGGGGGCCATGGGTCTAGCCGACTGGTTAGCCAAACGTCGCCTCAATTACGACCAATTGGCTGATATCAACCGTTTATTTGAAGAAATTGGTTATTGGTGTACCCAATCCTCCATGGAACTAGCCAAGGAACGGGGAGCCTACCCCGCCTTTGCCGGCAGTGATTGGCAAAAAGGCCTATTGATTGGCTCGAAGCCCGTTAGTTGGTTCCAAACCAATGCGGCTAAACCGGAACGGTGGGAAAAACTCTCCAACGACATCCAAACCCACGGCATTCGCAACTCCCACATCACGGCGATCGCCCCCAATACTTCTTCTTCCCTAGTGCAGGGTTGCACCGCCAGTATTTTGCCGGTCTATAGCCGTTTCTTTTACGACAAATGGGCCAAAGGCACCGTTCCCATTGCGCCCCCTTTCATTGGCAACTGTTTCTGGTTCTATCCTGAGAACAAAACCATGGACCAGCGCAAAGTGGTACAAGCAGTGGCTGCCATCCAGCAATGGATTGATACGGGTATTTCCATGGAGCTACTTTTCAACCTCAATGCGGGCATTTATTTTCCCGAGGAACCGGAAAGGAGCCTCAATGCCAAAGACATTTTTGACACCCTGGTAATGGCTTGGGAGGCCGGTTGTAAAGCCATTTACTATATCCGCACTGTGCAAAAGGATGACTTTAAGGATTCCTCCGATGGCTGTGTCGCCTGTGCTAATTAGGCGACTTAAAAGCTTGTTTGCTAACTCTAAAAATGAGACTAAATCTTCCTTGACAATCCTTAAATACCTTACAAGGGCAGGATTGCTAACAAAACTCTTTTAAAAGGGGAATTTTGGCAGATTTTCTCTTTATAGTCTTACTTTTTAAATGTCACCCTAAATGTCGGGCGAGAAAGACTAGTTTCCTCTAATAGGGCTGGAGGCTCCCATTCTGGTCCAGAATGCGTCAGATGTGACTGCGATATTAACCTCCATTAGTCCAGAATTTGTGGAGAAAAGTTCGTCCGGCTCAAGAAAATACTCACCAACACTGACGGTAAACTGCACAACTTTGAATGGGTTTAGGTACCCGTCGTTAATACCTGCCTGACTGATTACACAGATTCCATCCCGTTGGACTAACAGGACGGTGCCGCTAGTTGAGTTTTGTCGCCCCTCCATGGCAATCTAGTCTGGGGTTTAAACAATCACATTTTTGCCAATCACCTCCCCTATCCCTTACCAATTAACCATGACCACTTCCCTCGCAGCCATTGCCCCCCACGGCGGCCAACTGATCAATCGCCTTGCCCCGGAAGCAGAACGCCAGGAATTTTTGGCGATCGCCGATAAATTACCCAGGGTGCAACTGGATGAACGGGCCACATCGGACTTGGTGATGATTGCCATTGGGGGGTTTAGTCCCCTGAAGGGTTTCATGGAGCAGGACGACTACGAACTAGTGGTGGAGGAAATGAAGCTCGCCAACGGTTTGCCCTGGTCGGTGCCGGTGACATTATCCGTGACGGAGGAAGTGGCCGCCCCCCTAGAAGTGGGCAGTTGGGTCCGATTAGATAACAGCGCCGGTAAATTCATTGGTGTGTTAGAACTAACCCAAAAATATCACTACAACAAAGCCCACGAAGCTAAAAATGTTTACCGCACCGATGACCAGGCCCATCCTGGGGTAAAGGTGGTCTATGACCAAGGCCCCATTAACCTCGCTGGTCCCATTTGGTTGCTGGAACGGGAGCCCCATCCCCTGTTTCCCAAATATCAAATTGACCCCGCCGCCGCCCGCCAATTATTTGCTGAACGGGGCTGGAAAACGATTGTTGGCTTCCAAACCCGTAATCCCATCCACCGGGCCCATGAATACATCCAAAAATGTGCTTTGGAAGTAGTAGACGGCCTCTTTCTCCATCCCTTGGTGGGGGCAACTAAGAGTGATGACATCCCCGCCGATGTGCGGATGCGTTGCTACGAAATCATGTTGGATAATTATTTCCCCAAGGATCGGGTGATTCTGGGCATTAACCCCTCCGCAATGCGCTACGCTGGGCCCCGGGAAGCCATTTTCCATGCTCTCATTCGCAAAAACTATGGTTGTACCCATTTCATTGTTGGTCGGGACCACGCTGGGGTGGGGGACTACTACGGCACCTATGATGCCCAGGAAATTTTCGACGAATTTGCCCCGGAAGCGTTGGGCATTGTGCCGATGAAGTTCGAGCACGCCTTTTACTGTAAAAAGACCTTGCAAATGGCCACCACCAAAACCAGTCCCAGCGGCCCGGAAGATCGTATTCACCTTTCTGGTACTAAAGTGCGGGCCCTGTTAAGGGATGGACAATTGCCGCCGCCGGAATTCTCCCGTCCTGAGGTAGCCCAGGAATTAATTCAGGCCATGCAGGGGGAAAGCTAGAAGGAGTAGGGTAACTCACCCTTTATCCTCGGGCATTAATATGCGCCTACTATTTGTTTCTAGTCCTGTCAGTTCCCTCAATTCTGGACGATTGGGAGGGGTGGCTCTGAATTTAAAAAACATCACCCGCACCATGGTCAGTCGGGGCCACAAGGCCAAAATTGTCGCTCCCGCTGGTTCGGCGATCGCCGGTTTGCCTATCCAGGAAATTGCTGGAGCTTTACAGCCACTAACTCCGGAACCCACCTACCATGACCCAGTGCTGATGCCAGAGGATGCGGTAGTGGCCCATATGTGGGACTACGTTAGGGAAGTGGAGCAAAATTATGACCTAATAGTCGATTTTGGCTACGAATGGTTACCTTTTTACCTCTCTCCCTTTTTGCAGCGGCCGGTGTTGCACTATGTTTGTATTAGCTCCTGGAATGCGGTCATGGACCAGGCGATCAACCGGGTGGCTAAGCTCTGTCCCGGCACACTGGGGGCCCACACCCAAGCCCAGGCCCAAACCTACCCCGTGGCAGATTCCTTCCGCATTTTGAGCAGTGGCATTGATTTGGCCCAATACCAATTCGTTCCCCAGTCAGGCAAAACTTTAGCTTGGGCCGGTCGCATTTCCCCCGAAAAGGGCTTAGAGGACGCTTTTGCTGTGGCGGAAATTACCCAGTTACCCCTCCAGGTATTTGGTTATCTCCAAGATGAAAAATATTGGCAATCTCTGCAAAGGGACTATCCCCGGGCCCAGGTAGAGTATGGCGGATTTTTACCCACGGAGGAATTTCAGCAGGCTTTGGGACAATGCCAAGCTTTACTAATGACCCACAAATGGGTGGAAGCATTGGGGCGGGTAGCCTTGGAAGCTTCTGCCTGTGGGGTGCCGGTGATTGCCTATGACCGGGGTGGTCCCAAGGAAATTGTCGAAACGGGACAAACTGGATTTTTGGTCACCCCTGACGATGTACCAGCTTTGGCCACCGCTGTGGGCAAAATACCAGATATAGACCGTGCCCATTGTCGCCAAGTAGCTGAATCTCGTTATTCCCTCACTGCCTATGGCGATCGTCTGGAGCAATGGTTTGAGGAAATACTCAACCCGTAAACGGAAACTGTTGAGAAGACCAACAACTCTGGCCAAAACAAAAGGGCAGAGCCGAATCTTAGTCCAGCATCCACTACTCCTTAGGTTCTTTTAAGTATGTATGATCTGACGATGAATTATATCTTTCTAATTTATCGTCAGAAATCATACAACAAAAAGTAAAAATTCTATCTTCTTTATAACTCTAGTATTTTGACAGAATACTGCTTAAATTTAGAATCTTGGCTTACTAGGGTCATAGAACGGTTAATCGCTTGGGAAATCAAAATTCGATCAAATGGATCTCGATGATGTAGGGGTAAGCTTTCATTACATAAAGTATCCGAAAAAGTAATGTCAATAATTTTAAAATCGTTTTCCTTCAAATTTTCCTTAAGCTCACAAAAAGGTCTATCTAATAAAAGTTTTCCTAGTCCCACTTTGATAGAAACTTACCACAGACTTGCCATGCTAGCATGAAGTTTATTTTGGGGATTTTTAATTACTGGGATTAGATTACGGTTCAAATTTGTGTTTCCTTCCAGATACCAGAGAATGATATGAGTATCAAATAGAAGTTTCACTTGACATGTATTCCTTAAAATCATCCAAAGGCTCATCAAAATCATCAGCAATATGAATTTTTCCCTTCCAACTACCAAAGCCTTTAAGTCTTCTTTTAATTTTTTCTTCTGAAGTTTCTCCCTGTGTTTTTTTAGAAGTATCGACGAGACGTTCTATATACTCTAAGGTTTTTTGTTTTAATGGTTCAGGTAGTTCATCCCAAATTTCGATTAATTTTTCGCTAGATAAGTCTGACATAATAAATAGGATGGATGAAAAGATTAGAATTTTATTAAAAAGAGTGAGCCGAAGCCCACTCTTCCATCCTACTGAAAATTAACAAATTGGTGATTTTAAGGTGCTAAAGCGTTACCCCGGAGCAAGCTACCGATGGTTTTAGCAGTGATTTTCATTTGCACTAAAGGATTGGCCGGCACCACAGTTTTGTACAGGTAGCTATCAAAGGTTAGCTTTTGCACATCAATGTCGGAACACATTTCCACAAAGGCTTCCCTCGTGGCATCGGTGCGATAGAAGACCCGTTGCAGAATATCTAAAACCAAATACGTTATGCCGTAACGCTTATCCCATTCCTTGATGTAGGTTTTGAGATCGGCTTCGGTGGGAATCCGTTGACCGTTATTGCTGGTGGCAACGATAGTTTCAGCGCACATGCGGGCGGACTTAGCGGCAAAGTAAATGCCCTCCCCAGAGGATTTGGTCACGGTGCCAGCGGCATCTCCTACTAGGGCGACCCGACCGACTACCCGGCGGGGCCGGGGATGTTCAGGAATGGGATGGGCTTCTACTTTAATGATTTCTCCGCCTTCGAGCTTTTTGGCGGCCCGGGTGCGAATACCCGCTTGTAAATCTTTAATGCGGGCTTTGTTCACCTTCATGGTGCCGGTACCCACTGCCACGTGGTCATATTTGGGGAATACCCAGGCGTAGAAGTCCGGGGAAACGTCATCCCCTACATACATTTCCGCTAATTCGTCGTAGTAGGCCATTTTGTCTTCCGGCAGACGAATCCTTTCCTGGAAGGCAATAGCATAGTTGTAATCGCCGGCATCGATCGCCTTGGCAATGCGGGAGTTAGCGCCGTCAGCTCCAATCACCACATCCACTTTTAGGGTTTTCATTTCCCCAGTGGTGCCACCCACGCTGTGGTCAGCATAGTGGAGGGTGTAGGGATCGCTTTCTTTGCTGGGAATGTCAAGTTTGTAAACGGTGCCGTTAATTACCTTAGTGCCTAGTTTTTCCGCTCGTTCCCGCAGAAACCCGTCCAATACTTCCCGGCGGCACATGCCGATATATTCATCGTCCTTGAGGGTTTGGCCAATGTTGACCTCGATGTTGGAAGGAGAGATCATTTTCATCTTGCGCACCCGGCGGTCAATAATTTCTGGGGGCAGATCAAACTCATCCACCATACAGAGGGGAATTGCCCCACCACAGGGTTTGGCGTTGTCTAGCTTACGCTCAAACAGGTAGGTTTCAATTCCGGCTTTTACTAAAATCTCGGCGGCGGAAGAACCAGCGGGGCCTCCTCCAACGACTGCTACCCGTAATACCAAAGCCTTTCTCCTAAATTTCTTTTAATAAAAAAAGTGAGCGAGCACGGATCGCATCCTATCACGGTCTTTTTGCTTAGGGGTAGGCGATCGCCGCTGGGATGGCAAAGTTGCAATAGAGCTTTACAAAACCGTTACAAAACTTCACGCTAAACCTGGTCACCATAGCATTGACCCAGTTTTAACTATTGATTTGGCCGGGGTGAGTATGAGAGCTTTACGGTTGGAGCAGGGGAGGAGGCAAAAAGATTCTTTTTTTCTCTAGAATAGTTTTGAGCCGATTAATACCAGTGATTTTCCCGAATCAATAGCCCAGAGCTAGGCTGGCATAACCTGGTTTCAAATTGAATTTTGGCAACTATTGCGACTAAATAAACCTGCGACTATGGCCCCATCAATCTCCCCTGTTACCCAACCTTTGGCTTCCATGGCGATCGCCCCCACGGTGGTGATTCGTAGTGCCTTGGCCCAGGCGGGGACACATTTGCAAAAATTGGGGAGCAAGGGTCTGGTGGTGACGGGCAACCACACCGCTAAGCTGGGGTCAAAGTCTTTAGAAATATTGCAAAAAAGTTATGGCCTGACCCTCCCTCTTGCCAGCTATTTACCTGACTGTGCCGAGTCTTCCCTAGAACAGTTGCGGCAACGGGTTCACCAAGAACAACCAGATTTTATCCTTGGCATTGGAGGAGGCAAAGCCCTGGACACTGCTAAGCTGTTGGCCCATCAAACCCAATTGGCGATCGCCACGGTGCCCACTTCTGCTGCTACCTGTGCAGGTTGGACGGCCCTGGCCAATGTTTACAGCGAAACCGGGGCTTTCCTTTATGACGTGGCCCTGGACCGTTGCCCTGATTTATTGATTGTGGATTATGAATTGATCCAACGGGCGGAACCGAGGTTACTAGTTGCTGGCATTGGGGATGCGATCGCCAAATGGTATGAAGCTTCTGTCAGTAGTGGCCAATCCAGTGACACCTTCACCGTAGCCGCGGTGCAACAGGCCCGCATTTTAAGGGATATTCTCCTGCAAAAGTCCGCTGAAGCCCTGGCCCATCCAGGCAGTGAAACTTGGCGGGAAGTGGTGGATGCCAGTTTGTTAATGGCGGGGGTAATCGGTGGTTTGGGTGGGGCCAACTGTCGTACCGTTGCAGCCCATGCTGTCCACAATGGTTTAACCCAATTGCCCCAGGCTCACCACGCTCTCCATGGGGAAAAAGTCGCCTACGGCATTTTGGTGCAGTTACGCCTAGAGGAATTGGTCAGCGGTAATCAACTGGCGGCCACTGCCCGCCGGCAATTGTTAAGCTTTTACGATCAGATTGGTTTGCCCAAAACCCTGAAGGATCTGGGTCTAGGACAAATTTCCCTGGAGGACTTACGACAGACGGCGAACTTTACCTGTTTACCCAATTCGGACATTCACCGTTTACCCTTTACTGTGACCCCAGAAATTTTAATGGCGGCCATGGTTTCCACGCTGGTGGAGGAACAAGGTGCTCGTCAATTATTTGCCCAAATTCAAGATAATTCCGGTCTTTAAATGTGAATGATCAAAAATGTTAACTGTTACTAATTATCCCCATATTCGTAAAGTAGACGACCAGCCAGCCCATCTGGAAAGATTGCCTCGCATTCAAGTTGCCCATATTGTTATGGACTATCTTTCCCACGGTTGGTCTGTGGATGAAATGTGCCGCCAACATCCCTATCTAAAGCCTTCGGAAGCATATTCCGCCATGGGCTATTATTTTGATCATCAAGAAGAAGTTGATCAACAGATTCAAGAACAGTGGCAGTCAATCCAGGAAGCAGATTCTCAACCAAAATCACCTTTTTACTCTCGTCTGAGAAGTAGAGGTATTTTATAAGTGACAGTTAATATTTATTTAGATGTCCATGTTCCTCTGGCGATCGCCGATCAGCTACGCCGTCGAGGAGTAGAGGTTTTGACTGCATTTGAAGATGATGCTTGTGAGCTTACAGACAATCTACTTTTAAAAAGGGTAACTGAACTTGGATATGTACTTTTTACCCAAGATATTCGCTTTAGAGTGCTGGCTGAAACTTGGCAAGTTGAAGGAGAAAGCTTCGGTGGTCTAATTTTTGGACATCAACTAGGAGGAACTATTGGTCAATTTGTTAGGGATCTTGAGCTAATTGCAAAACTTTCTGAGCCAGATGAATGGATAAATACAGTGGAATATATTCCTTTTAAATAGTTAATTGATTAAGGGATTATGCAAGGTTTACTACTCATTTTTTTGATAGGAACAGGATTAATTTTTTTCCTGCAAAATCGACAACCCATACAAGTAAATTTTTTCGGCACCACTGCTGAGTCTGCCCTAGCTAGCTTTACCTTGCCCCTGGGGTTGTGGGTAGTGCTATTCCTGACCCTGGGAGTTTTAGCCAGCGTGTTGATCAATGCCCTGGGTTCCCTCGGTCAGCCCAAAGCCAGACCCCAAAACTTGCGCCCCAATCCCCCCCGGCGATCGCCACCGGAATCCTTTGAGCCACCGCCGCCCCCCACTCCTCCCCCTAGCCCCCAGCAGGCACCGGAGCCAGTCACCATGGAGGAAGAATGGGATTGGGATGAACCAGAACCCGACTTAGCGGATTGGTCTGACCCCAAGCCCCCAGCTCGGCCTCGACCGATGGTCCAGGATTCCCCCCGCCTATCTCGCCGAAATAGGGAAAATTTATCCCCCGAAACAATGGGGCCAACTCCAGCCATGGCCTCCGATGATGACCATGGCGATCGAGGGGATCATACGCCTTCCCCCCCTGTGGCCCCAGAGGAAATAGCGCCCCCACCCCCCAGGGAACCTTTGCCGGATCTACGACAATTTGAAGCCCCCCAAACGCCCCAAAATACTAAGCGAGAAGGCACCATCTACTCCCAGCAATATCGCCCTGCCCGACCGAAAGCTGATAAAAACGAGCAATCGGATACCCAGTCCCCTGGTCCAAGGGGTGTGTATGATGCCCCCTATCGGATCATCAATTCTGCGCCAAATCCCCCCGGAACGGGAGAAAGTAACGCTGCTGATGAAGAGGAAGATTGGATTTAAGGGATTTGGCTATCCCCGCAACTGTGGCACCCATAGTCTTAGTCGCAGAGTTGGAATTGGCCCTGGAAAAAGAGGAAAACATTTCCTGTCCCCCGATCCGCTAGGCTGTCAGAAGGACCAGGGTCAATGCATCGCTGCGTCCCCACCATTACCGCTTGACTTCCATCTAGTCGAACTGCCGTGAGCCAAGATCTACCAGCCTCTCCCAATTATTTTCGCCCGGTATTCTTCTCCACCTTCTTAACCATCTTTTTGGCGGAAATGGGTGATAAAACCCAACTAAGTACATTATTGATTAGCGCCGAATCCCAATCTCCCTGGGTAGTGTTTGCCGGCTCAGCCTTAGCCCTCATTTCCACCAGTTTGTTGGGGGTTTCCCTAGGATATTGGATCGCTCGCCGCCTAGATCCACAAATTCTTGACTTTTGTGTGGCTCTGCTATTGTTACTCATTGCTGGACTACTGATGGGGGACGTGGTCAGTGCCTAGTCCCGCCACCGCAAACACCATGCAGCTGAATGCCATTCCCTTTCTCCTGAGCGTAATCTGCTCCCCTCTGAGTTTTTGTTAGACTACATAAATTGTTGATTGATTTGTTGAGTTAGACAAGTCTTTTTTTACTGTTTTTACTTCACTAATTCTATGACTGCCCAAGCCAACAACACAATCTACGGTTTTTCTGCCAATGCCTTGGATGGTTCCTCCGTAGCGATGAGGGACTTTGAAGGTAAGGTGCTATTGATTGTCAACACTGCCAGTCAATGCGGCTTCACCCCCCAATACGAAGGTCTCCAGACCCTACAGAACCAATTTGGCGATCGGGGTTTTACGGTACTTGGTTTTCCCTGTAATCAGTTTGGCCAGCAGGAACCCGGTGGCTCAGGGGAAATTAAAAACTTTTGCGAAACCCGTTATGGAGTAACCTTTCCTGTGTTTGAAAAGGTGGAAGTCAATGGCTCCAATGCCCATCCCTTGTTTAAGTTTTTAACTGAAGCTAGCCCCGGTATGGCCATTCCTTTTTTGGGCAATGCGGAGGACATTAAATGGAATTTCACCAAATTTTTGGTCGATCGCCAGGGTAAAGTGGTCAAACGCTACGGCTCCATTACCAAACCCGATGAAATTGCGGCGGACATCGAAAAGTTGTTGTAATTTTCTGACCCAATTCCCTCAAAATTTTGCTGAATAACAAAAACCAATTTGAACGCTTAAAGGCTGAGGCCGAGGCTCCCTATCGAGGTTTACGTAAATTTATTTACCTCGGTTTGGGGGCTTCTGGCCTGATTGGCGTGTTTATTTTTAGTCTCCGACTCCTGGCCGGCTACGATCCCGCGGAAATTTTGCCTAATTTGGCCCTGCAATTGGGGGTAGTGGCCCTGATGGCTGGGCTATTTCGCTGGGAATCAGGTAAAAATCGGGGAGATTAGGACAGGCTTTTGTCTTCTCCCCTAGAAATTTTGGCGATCGCCCGGTTGAAGTTCATTCCGGTGTGACCATGACATCAGCTATCAATGAACTGCAACGCATTGAGAAAAGTACGAGCCGCATTATCCCTGGTACTATTCAAGGGCTGTATGACCCCCATGGCATAGATTTTATCCCCCACTAAATAGGTACGAAAAATCACCCTTTCCGTATCACTTTCAAACGTGAATTCCGAGCCTTGATAATCTCCCAACGTCACCGGGCGCTCATTCATCAGAGAAAAGGTTTCCGCCGGAGCTACCCTGGCTTGCATGGCGGTAAATAAGGCCATGGGATCGTTGATTTGTTGCTCAGTTAACCCCGTGGCATAGGCCGCCACATAGCGATGATCGTTATCGGTGCTAGTCAAGGTTTGAAAATTTAAATCCCCTTCTGAAGTGCCAATGACCACGCTATCCTGCGCCAAAATTCCAGGGGGCATCCAAAAAGAAACATTGCCTTGGCTAAAAACAATCAACTGCCAATTATTAGCATTGGTACGGATGGGGGGCACACTGCTGGGGGGACTTTGAAATCGCAGAGTGTCTTGGGATTGGGGACGGCCAGTTTCAAAAAAACTCCGCAAATTTTGGTTGGGGGATTGGGCCACCATCAATGGTTCCCTTCCCTGGGCCGTGGCTTGGCATTGACCTAGAGTTAGGCCTCCGACAACAGTAGCGATCGCCGTGGCTAAAAGTAATGTGTATTTCATAGCAAAGAGTCTAAACAATTAAACAGTTTGATCTGTAAACGATGGGGAGCTTTGATCTAGTTTTGCCCCAAATCAACCGTCAGAGGATTTCTAAAACCCATAGTCCCAACCGTCGGCAAAGGGTTAGATTTGATCTGACCCATATTTGCCCATTTAGTTCAATCCTCCAAATCCTGGTCATCAGCCCCTGGTCTGGCCACGGCATTTGGCCCTGGAGTAGCTGCTGCCGGATGCCAAATAGTCAAACCGAGTAAATGTTTGGAGGTTGGGGCGCTGGCGAATAGGGAAATGCCTAAACCCAGCAGAACTGCTAGGGGAGCAGTAACCGCCGATCGCCAAATGCCAGGAAAGGTAAGCCAGCCCACATTGGAAGCCACGATGACGAGCAACACCGCCGCCACGGTGCCGTAAAAAGCTCCTAGGGCATTGATGCGGGGAAACAAGACTCCCATCAGGAAAATACCCAACAGCGGTCCCAAAAACATGGTGGTGTAGGACACTAAAAATTCCAGTAAATCTTGCCCAGTGGAAGCGGCATAAATGGCGGAAAAAATTGCCACTATTCCCCAAACGATAATTAATCCCTGGGCCACTCGCACGGAAAGAATTTCACTGGCTCGGACGTTGATGTAACGGTCGTAAAAATCCACCGTCATACAAGTTGCCAGAGAATGCAATGCCGAATCAATGGAGGACATGGCCGCTGCAAAAATAGCCGCCACTAAAAAACCTGATGCCCCAGGGGGAACCTGGTTGAGAATGAAATAGGAGAGGATTTCATCGGGCTTAACATTTGCGGGTAAATTTCCCTGTAACTGGTAGAAGCTAAACAGTAAAACTCCCAGCAAAAGGGTGGCCGCCACCCCCACAAAACCAGAAAACCAGCCCAGGAGAATCGCTTTCCGGGCCGATTTTTCATCAGCACAGGAAACATAACGTTGGACCGATTGTTGGTTAGTGCCCGCCACAGCAAAAGCTAAAATGCCGTAGGCCAAAAGGGCGGTGGGCAGAGAACGAATGGAGGCCGGATCCCAATCGAAGTTAAACACCACTAATTTGCCGTTTTCCCCAGCGATGCGCCATAGTTCCCCAAAGCCTCCAGGCACGGCGGTAACTGCGGCCCAAATGCCTGCCCCCAAGCCGACGAAAATCATGCCAAATTGCAACACGTCGGTCCAGACCACCGCAGTGATGCCCCCGGCCACGGTGTAAATAATCGAGACCACCCCCACCATCAAAATGGCAGTGTTCGTACTAATGCCTGTCAGCACCGATAACACCAGGGCGGCAGCATATAAAAGTCCCCCTAGGCGGGCAATGACAAACAGCAGAAAACAAAGGGAACCGAGGGAACGGGTTTTGGCATCAAAGCGTTTTTCCAGGTATTCGTAGGCGGTGGTGAGATTGAGCCGGACAAAAAATGGCAAAAAGACGGCAATGACTAGGCCATAGCCAATTAGATCCCCCAACTGCAATTGCAAATACAAGAAGCCGTGGCCATAACCCTCCCCTGGGCCCCCCAGTAGGGAAGCGGCGGAAAAAGATGTGGCAATGATGGAAAAACCCAGGGCCCACCAGGGAATTTGCTTCGCACCCCGGAAATATTCATCAGTGTTATCTTGTTTGCGACTGGCGATCGCCCCAATGACAATAACAATCACCGAATAGACCAACACAATGGCCCAGTCAATCATGCCCATGAAAAATCAAACTCCTTGGCAATATGGCCATATTCCACCCTACCGGTTTTGTGACGTAGGACACCGCCGGATTGATCCCACCCCTGGGCAAAGAAGGGAAAACAAGTTTGGTGTGATGCCGTAGGAGAAAGTTTAAACGGATTTTTTTAAACTGATTTTGACTACCTTTACAAACAGGCAGCTAAAATGTCCTGTTCCGTTGTGCCGACGGTGCTGATTTCTTCTAAGCCTTGCAACGTCAAATCAATATTGTTGCCACTGCGGGCCACCGGCGATCGGGGCACAAGGGCCAGGGCAAAACGGTTGGGGGGCTGCTCGCCATAGGAGTCTTCCACCACTAAATTCAACGCCTGGGCGGAAACGGTGCCATGGGTGCAAGCAAACTCGGAATAGTAGGCAAAAAAGGCTCCCCTCAGTTGATCACCCCGTACTTGAAAGATGAAATATTCCTGGCCCACCACCCCCGGCTGGGCAGACTCGCCGTAAAAATGCACACCTTGGCGCAGGGGAATATTCTGGGCTGCAACGGCAATCGGAGCGATTAAATTTCCTAGTCCCACAAGGGCAAAGCTTAGTAGGGCGGTGGAAAATTTGGCCAGGCGATCGCCGCTGCCTGGAAGTAGGAAAAGTAACATAATTTTTAGTGGGAGGAGTAAGGTGAATGATTAAATCATTACTTCTAACTTAACAATCATTCACGAAGCTGATCTTCCCTCGACAGTATGATGATCCAAAAATTAACAAACTTTCATCAATTTGCTGATGGCGATCGCCGATAATGCGGACTATATTGCAGATTGCCAGCGATCATCTCGACAGTTTTCAACCTAGCGGGACCCACAACCATGGACAAAGCCATCCGGAAAATTTTTGCCTATCTTCGTCCAGGGGTAATCTTAGTAGTTTGTTTGCTGGGCCTATTGCTTTTTGTGCAGCCAGCCCTAGCTTTTTGTGGCTTTTATGTAGCCCAGGCCGACACCAGTCTTTATAACCATGCCTCCCAAGTAATTATTGCCAAAGACGGCGATCGGACAGTGCTCACCATGGCCAACGATTACCAAGGGGAAGCGAAAGACTTTGCCCTCGTAATACCGGTGCCGGTGGTGTTGCAAGAAGACCAAGTGAACGTGGGGGAAAGGAAAATTATTGAGCGTTTGGACAATTTTAGTGCCCCCCGTTTAGTGGAATATTTTGATAGTAATCCCTGTGACAGTTACGGTGACCGTCAATTTATGGATGCTATGCCCGCTGCCCCCAGCATGAGCCGGGGAGCCCAAGAAAAAGTCAGCAATGAAGCCCTGGGGGTGACCATTGAAAATCAATTTTCCGTGGGGGAATATGACATTCTCATCCTCAGTGCCAAGGAATCCAATGGCTTAGAAACTTGGTTAAGTCAAAATAATTACCGCATCCCTGCGGGGGCCACCGACGTGCTCGGAGCCTACATCAAACAGGGGTTAAAGTTTTTTGTGGCCAAAGTTAACTTGAAAGAATTTGATCGCCAAGGATTTCAAGCCCTGCGACCGTTGATGATGGCCTACGAATCCCCCCGGTTTATGTTGCCAATCCGTTTGGGCATGGTGAATGCGGACGGCCCCCAGGAATTGATTGTTTATCTGTTATCGCCCCGGGGCGCAGTGGAAATAACCAACTACCGCACTGAAAAAATCCCCTCCAATCTGGATTTACCGGAATTCGTTCAGGGGGAATTTGGACAGTTCTATGGCGCCATGTTCGACACCGCCTACAAACGCTCCAGCAAAAATGTGGCTTTTTTGGAATATTCCTGGGATATGGGCAGTTGTGACCCCTGTTCCGCCGATCCCCTTTCTCCCCAAGAACTGAAAGAAGCCGGGGTGTTTTGGTTGGACCAGCCCGATGCCGACTCCAATTCGACGTTCCGGGGTATGCCTGTGCCCCGCACGAGCAATGTGTTTATCACCCGTTTACACTTGCGCTATACGCCTAATAAATTTCCCGAGGATTTGCGCTTCCAAAACACCGCTAACCAGGATTTATTCCAGGGCCGTTATGTGTTGCGTCGCCCCTACCGGGGGGAAATGAGTTGCACCGCCGCGAAGGAATACCGTCAAACAGTGCAAAAACGCCAACGGGAAGAGGCTAAAACCCTCGCTAATTTAACCGGGTGGCCCCTGACGCAAATTGAGGACAAAATTGATTACCTAGAAGGGCCCCAAGATGCTATTCCCTGGTGGCGTAAACTCTGGCCCCGTTAATTCACACACTGTGGGCCTGGATTTTGACTGAAAAATTCTCCATTGCCCATAATGGTGGATGAGCTGAACCAATTGGTTGAGCTTACCAAGAAAAAAACGTAAATTTCCCACCTAGTCGATCGCCATGGATCCTTTAACCAACTTAGTTTTAAGTGCCGCAACTCTGCCAATTCTATCCGCCCTGGGTTTGGCCCGTTGTTTTGGTCGCCGCAGTGAAGCCCTGGGTAAACTGTCTGAAGAAGTGTTCCGGGGCGATCGCCTGCCGGTGTTGCCCTTTCCTGCTGAGGAAAAAGCAAGTTAAAGTGAACTTACTCCCTCCAGAAATCCTGATGGGGGTTACTGTTCCAATCAACCGATATCATGGGTCGTTTTTCCCACAAATTGCGGGTGCTGTTGACTGTGTACTTTGCCCAAATGGTGGAGTACCGTGCCGAAATTTTCTTCTGGATTTTGTCCGGTTCCCTGCCCCTAATTTTGATGGGGGTGTGGGTGCAGGCGGCGGAGAGTGGGGACTTTACCCTTGATGCTATCCAGGTGGCCAGGTACTTTTTTGCTGTCTTCGTGGTGCGCCAGATGACCACTATCTGGGTAATTTGGGAATTTGAAAAGGAAGTAATTGAAGGGGTTTTGTCATTTCGCTTACTGCAACCGTTAGATCCGGTATGGCACCATATCGCCCGGCACTGGGCGGAAAAAATGACCCGTTTACCCATCTTGGGCATTTTGGCGATTCTTTTTTTCTCTCTCTATCCCGAAGCCTTTTGGTTGCCCAATCCTTGGTATTTTCTCCAAGGGGTAATTGGCATTGCCTGTTCCTTTACCCTCTACTTTCTAATCCAGTACACTTTTGCGCTCTGTGCCTTTTGGACGGAACGGGCCAGCGCCCTCCAGGACCTTTGGTTTTTGTTCTACATTTTTCTCTCTGGTGTTATTGCTCCCTTGGAAGCTTTTCCCGACACAGTACGACAGATTGTTTTACTTACCCCCTTTCCCTACGGTGTTTACTTCCCTGCCACCGCCTTGGTTGGTTTACCTCTACCTTTTTTTCGCAGTTTATTAATTATTGGTATTTGGATCGGTCTATTTGCCCTGCTTAACCGTTGGCTCTGGCGCCAGGGCTTAAAACAATATTCCGGCATGGGAGCCTAGATTTTGGCGATCGCCGCCGGATCAACACAGCCAAAGTTCAGTACATAAAAATTGACTGAGAGTGGAGGCAATTGTCATTGCATGCGGAGGAATTAAGCAATACTTAGTATCGTGCAGCGGCAAACAATAACTATCAAAGTTTCAATCGGGCTCCCTTTAAAATAGGAAAAGATCAAAATACACCCTAGGTGATCATGGCAACAACAGCGGATGAAGTCTGGCAATTATTGGGAGAGCTAATCCAAGCTCAGAAGGAAACAGAGCGCCAACTTAAGGAGCAACGAGAGGAAGTTGATCACCGGTTTCAAGAAGAAAGGGAGGAGGCAGAACGCCGGTTTCAGGAGCAACGGGAAGAAACTGATCGCTGGTTTCGGGAACAACGGGAGGAAACTGATCGCCAAATCAAGGAGTTAAGACAACAGTCCCAAAAAACCGATCGCCAAATTCGAGAATTAGGTAAACAAATTGGCGGGCTGGGGCAAAAATTCGGCAGTTTCACGGAAGGTTTAGCGTTGCCCTCCATGGAAACCATTCTCCGTGAAAAATTTGGCATGGAAGTGGTCACCCCTAGTGTCCGGGTCAGCAAACAGGGCAAACATATTGAACTTGATGTAATGGCCTATGCCAACGGAGACGTTAAGACAGCCATCGTTGTGGAAGTCAAAAGCCATGCCCGCTCAGAATCCATCGGTCAACTAATTAACCATCTCCAGGGTTTTCGAGAATTTTTCCCTGAACACCAAGACAAAAAGTTATATGGCATCCTCGCTGCGGTGGATCTGTCCAATGCGGTCAAAGAAGAGGTACTCAAGGCTGGGTTATACACTGCCCGCATTCGGGATGAAATCTTTGAACTAGATACCCCCGCCACCTTCCAGCCTCGGATTTGGTAATGGCATTGCTAAGGCATAAGCGGAAAAGACCTGGTTTGGATTGCCCCCAGGATAACCAGATAAAATGGGAACCTAATCACCCTTTTGCCTAAATCTGTGAAAACCTTAGCCTACGCTTCCCCTGCTGATCTGTTTACTTTTCCATTGGACGACTTCCAACAAGAGGCGATCGCCGCCCTGGATCAAGACCAGTCAGTGGTAGTGTGTGCCCCCACAGGTTCCGGTAAAACGGTGGTGGGAGAATATGCCATCTATCGGGCTATTGCCCGGGGAAAAAGAGTTTTTTATACCACCCCCCTCAAAGCTTTATCCAATCAAAAAATTCGGGATTTCCAGGAAAAATTAGAGAAGTTAGGTCTAGAAAATGCTGAACAATTAGTGGGCTTAATTACCGGCGATACGGTGATCAATGCCGATGCTCCAGTGGTGGTAATGACCACGGAAATTTTTAGGAATATGCTCTACGAAACCCCCATTGGGGAAGTGGGGACTTCTTTGGAAGATGTGGAAACGGTGGTGTTTGACGAAGTCCATTACATCAGCGACCGGGGCCGGGGCACCGTATGGGAAGAGTCAATAATTTACTGTCCCAGCACCATTCAACTGGTGGGTTTGTCCGCCACCATTGGCAATCCAGAACAATTGACAGAATGGATTAACCAAGTCCGCACTGGGGTATCCCTGAAAGTCTTGCGTCAAGGGGAACAGCACAATGATTCTCCCCCCTGTGTGCTGGTTAATTCCGATTTTCGTCCGGTGCCCCTCACCTTTCACTACAGCACCCGCAAAGGTTTATTTCCCCTGCTGAACGAGAAAAAAACCGGGGTGAATGCCCGTTTACTACCCAAGGCTGGCAATAAAAATACCCGTTCTGGTAAAAATCGACGGATGCGTCGGGAAGATTGTCCCTATCCCCTGTTAGTGATGCAACAGCTACAGGAAAGGAATTTGTTGCCGGTAATTTATGTGATTTTTAGCCGTCGGGGCTGTGAACAGGCGGCCCAATCCTTAGAAGATTTATCTTTGGTGGAACCGGCGGAACAGGAAAGTATCCAACTGCAACTGCTCGATTTTTTCTTTGGCAAAAATCCCCTGCTGCGGCAGAAGTTGGAACGGGATTTGGCGGATGGTTTACCGGATATGGTCCAAGCGGTCATTGCCTATTTGGATTATCCCCAGGATGGCGCGGCGGCCCAAAAACTATTAACTGCCCTGGCGATCGATCCGGAAGGCATGTTCAAACTCTGGGGCTGGATTGCCCAATCTTCCCCCATGACTCGGTTGGAGCAGATTGAACCCCTTTTACGGGGCATTGCGGTACACCATGCGGGTATTTTGCCGGATATGAAAACCCTGGTGGAAAAGTTATTTGAGCAGGGCTTGATTAAGGTGGTGTTTGCTACGGCGACCCTATCGGCGGGGATTAATATGCCAGCCCGCACGACGGTGATTTCTGCCCTCTCAAAACGGACCAATGAAGGGCACGCCATGCTTAGTCCTTCGGAATTTTTGCAAATTGCGGGGCGGGCCGGGCGGCGGGGGATGGATATCGAAGGCCATGTGATTACGGTGCAAACTCCCTTTGAAGGGGCGAAAGAGGCATCTTACTTAGCCCTAGCGGAGGCAGAACCGTTAAAAAGTTGGTTTACCCCTTCCTATGGCATGGTGCTGAATCTGTTGCAAAAACATGATTTGGAAGAAGTAAAAAGTCTGCTGGAGCGGAGCTTTGCCGAATACTTGGCTCAGTTTGCCCTGGAACCCACCAAGGTGGCGATCGCCGAAACGGTGAAAAAATTATCCCAATTGGATATTAAGTTGGCGGGCATTGGGGAAAAGGATCTACGCAGTTACGAAAAATTCCGGGGGCGATTGCGGGAAGAACAAAGATTACTGAAAATCCTCGAGCAACAGGCAGAAAAAGAACGGAAGCAACAGTTAAAGGATCAACTTAAAACCCTGACACCGGGTCAACTTTTATATCTCAAAGGTCGCCACGTCAAAACCCATCAACCTCGTTTAGCGGTCATTGTTGCTCCCCTGGCCCCGGCCCATAATCTGCCCCAATGGTGTTGCCTAGCCAGTGATAACCGTTGGTACCACGTCACTGTGGGGGATATTTACGCAGTGCCCATGGGTAATCTGTCCCCAGCCCAATGGCAGAATTTGACTCCACCCCCGGCAGAATTGTTGGCTCCGGGTAAACCAGTGAAAGGCGATGAGGAGACATTGGCGATCGCCGAGGGATTGGATCCCCAAGCCTATCCCCTAGCCCCGAGCCCAGAATTAGTGGAGCAACAGGCCAGGGTAGACCATGTGGAAACACTGTTGGCGGTTCATCCCCTGGCTAGCCACAAACATCCGGGTAAACTTTTGGAGCAGTTCCACCAACGGCAAGAATTGCGTAAAACTCTGAGCAAACGACAACAGGAATACGACCGTTTGCAATCCCGTCAGTCCTACTATTGGCAAGAGTTCCTGGACTTGATCGACATTTTGCAGGAAATGGAAGCCCTGGAGGAATACACCCCTACGCTTTTGGGGGAAGTGGCTGCCACCCTGCGGGGGGAAAATGAGTTGTGGCTGGGTTTAGCCCTCATTTCCGGTAAGTTTAACGATCTGGAGCCGGAACAATTGGCCGCCGCTGCCAGTGCCCTGATTACGGAAACTCCCCGTTCCGATGCTTGGACTGACTTCAAACCTTCCCCTGCGGTGTTGGCCGCCCTCCGTCCCAGCGATGATTTATTTGGCCTGTTGTTTTGTTTTAAACATCCCCAACCCTCCCTTGCCCTCTGGCAGGCCATGACGGTGGCGGATCATTTGCAACGGCTTAACCTCTGGGATCTGCGACGCAAATTAATCAAAGCTCAAAATCAGCGGGCGATCGCCATTCCCCTCTGGTTGGAAGTGGATTTTATGGGTTTGGTGGAACAGTGGGCTTTAGGCATGGAGTGGGAAAATCTCTGTCGTCAGACCAGCTTAGATGAGGGTGACTTAGTCCGGCTTTTCCGACGTACCGTCGATTTACTCTGGCAAATTCCCCAGGTGCCCCACCTTTCCCCCCGACTAAAACGGAATGCTCGCATTGCGGTGCAACAAATGAAGCGTTTTCCCCTTTGATTGGCGATCGGGAGAATTTTCTTGAAAACACGGGGAATACATTGATCACCTGGGCAGTGGATGCTAGGTGGCCATGGCCTTCGACTTGTCCCACAAGACCTAGTTTCTACAGGCGGCCTTGGGTAGCCAATTTATAGCCAACGGCCATGGAAGCAAAGGAAAGCAGAAATTGCCACAGACTAGTGGGGTTCAGAATGGCTCGACTGCTAAAAAATACCAGCACCACGCCGATAATAATCGGTATCCAGCCCCAGGATTTTTCCCTAGCAGGTAAAAAGACTAACATCATCACCCCGGCAATGAGGGCCAAAATTGAACCATCGGCAGCAATGCCCCGCCAAAAGTAGGGATAAACGTTGGTGGTGAAAATAATGTTGTTACCAAGAAAGTAAATTCCAGTGCCAATGAGAACTATGCCGATCAGTCTTGCTATTAGGGCCATGGTTCAAGGAAGAATTATGGGAATTTAAATCAAGAAAGATTTTAGTATATTTAGTTTAACTATTGCCGTGGACAGTGGGGACAATGGTAACCCAAGGAGACATCAATGGCTGAAAGTTGACTTTTTGTGGCCAGGCTTGAGCAAAGGGTAATAAACCATCGACAATGGATGGAAGCATAGATTCGCTACGAGACAGGAGAGAACAATGTCCAACAATCCCAGAAGCCAGGTAATTACCCAGGGAACCCAACGCAGTCCCAACCGGGCCATGCTCCGGGCCGTTGGTTTTGGCGATGATGACTTTACTAAACCCATTGTGGGCATTGCCAACGGGTACAGCACCATTACCCCCTGCAATATGGGCATCAATGATCTGGCTCTACGGGCCGAGGCCGGCTTACGCACCGCAGGAGCCATGCCCCAATTGTTTGGCACCATCACCATTAGTGACGGTATTTCCATGGGTACAGAAGGGATGAAATATTCCCTAGTTTCCCGGGAAGTAATTGCCGATTCCATCGAAACGGTGTGCAATGGCCAACGTATGGATGGGGTGCTGGCGATCGGAGGCTGTGATAAGAATATGCCCGGGGCAATGATTGCCATGGCTCGCCTCAATATTCCCTCCATCTTTGTCTATGGCGGCACCATTAAACCGGGGCATTATGCCGGGGAAGATTTGACTATTGTCAGTGCCTTTGAGGCAGTGGGGCAGTACAGCGCCGGCAAAATTGATGAGGAAACCCTCTACGGCATCGAACGGAATGCCTGTCCTGGAGCTGGTTCCTGTGGGGGGATGTTCACTGCCAATACAATGTCCTCCGCTTTTGAAGCTATGGGGATGAGCTTGCCCTATTCTTCCACCATGGCTGCAGTGGACGGGGAAAAAGCCGACAGCACCGAGGAATCAGCCAAGGTCTTGGTGGAAGCAATTAAAAAACAAATTCTGCCCAGCCAAATCCTCACCCGTAAAGCTTTTGAAAATGCCATTGCCGTGATTATGGCTGTGGGCGGTTCCACCAATGCAGTGCTCCATCTGCTGGCGATCGCCAAGACCATTGGAGTGCCTTTGAGCTTGGACGACTTTGAAACCATTCGCCATAAAGTGCCCGTACTGTGTGACCTAAAACCCTCCGGTAAATACGTCACCACCAATCTCCATGATGCCGGTGGCATTCCCCAGGTGATGAAAATGTTATTGGTCAACGGCATTCTCCACGGTGATGCCCTCACCATTAGTGGCCAAACCATTGCTGAAGTCTTAGCCGATATTCCCGACCAGCCTCCTGCTAACCAGGACGTAATCCATTCCTGGGACAATCCCGTTTACCAAGAAGGTCACCTAGCGGTGCTCAAAGGTAACTTGGCCACAGAAGGCAGTGTGGCTAAAATCAGCGGTATTAAAAAGGCTGTGATGACTGGCCCCGCGAAGGTATTTGAATCAGAAGAAGATTGCCTGGAAGCTATTTTGGCCGGCAAAATTCAAGCGGGGGATGTGGTAGTAGTACGCTACGAAGGGCCCAAAGGGGGCCCCGGTATGCGGGAAATGCTGGCTCCCACTTCCGCCATCATTGGCGCTGGGTTGGGAGACTCCGTTGGCCTAATCACCGATGGCCGCTTTTCTGGCGGCACCTACGGTTTAGTGGTGGGTCACGTTGCCCCCGAGGCCTACGTGGGAGGGGCGATCGCCTTAGTGCAAGAAGGCGATCAAATCACCATTGATGCCCAACAAAGGTTACTGCAACTCAACATCAGCGAAGAGGAATTAGCCCAACGTCGAGGCCAGTGGACCCCGCCCCAACCCCGTTACCGCACTGGTATTTTGGGTAAATACGCCAAGCTCGTTGCTTCCAGCAGTGTGGGGGCTGTGACGGATATGGACTTGTTCTAAAGCTCGCCCATAGATCAGGGGCTAAGGGACTAGGAGCATCCG
Source organism: Synechocystis sp. FACHB-383 (assembly GCF_014698605.1). Classification (NCBI taxonomy): domain Bacteria; kingdom Bacillati; phylum Cyanobacteriota; class Cyanophyceae; order Synechococcales; family Merismopediaceae; genus Synechocystis; species Synechocystis sp. FACHB-383. The sequence continues at coordinate 46,969 of NZ_JACJTJ010000052.1, forward strand.
GCAGACCCGGGGACATCTCCAAAGAGCAATAGAGCTGGGGAATCTATGCAGTGGAGCTGGGGCAGTGTCCTTCCCTGGGTTAACGCCAAAATAACTTGGGGGTTCTACCCTGGTAGGGGAATGTACAAATCCGGGAGTTTTTCCATGGTCACATCCCCCTTTTCCCTTAGTCCTTTTGGTCAAGCTCGCTCCACCATTAGTGGCAGTCCCCTTGAGCCGACAGAACTGAACCAACTGCACGGTTTTTGGCGGGCAGCCAACTACTTGGCGGTGGGCATGATTTATCTACGGGATAATCCCCTGCTGCGGGAACCCCTCCAACCAGAACAGATCAAACATCGCCTGTTGGGTCACTGGGGGTCTAGTCCCGGTATTAGTTTTCTCTACACCCATCTGAATCGCATTATTAGGAAATTTGACCAGGATCTGCTCTACATGGTGGGGCCTGGCCACGGTGCGCCAGGCTTCTTGGGCCCCTGCTACCTAGAGGGGAGTTATTCCCGCTTTTTTGCCGAGTGTAGTGAAGATGAAGCCGGCATGAAGTGTTTTTTCAAGCAGTTTTCCTTTCCCGGTGGCATTGGCAGTCACTGCACCCCCGAAACCCCGGGATCGATCCATGAAGGGGGAGAATTGGGCTACTGTCTATCCCATGCCTACGGTGCCGCCTTTGATAATCCCAATCTAATTGTGGTGGGTTTAGCGGGGGATGGGGAATCAGAAACGGGGCCCCTGGCCACCTCCTGGCATAGCAATAAATTCATTAATCCGGTTCGGGACGGAGCGGTACTGCCTGTGCTCCATCTCAACGGCTACAAGATTAATAACCCAAGCGTTTTATCCCGCATTAGCCATGAAGAATTAAAGGCCTTGTTTGAAGGTTATGGCTATACTCCCTATTTTGTTGAAGGTTCCGATCCTGAATCCATGCACCAAGCCATGGCCGCTACATTGGATCATTGCGTGGCCGAAATTCACCAAATTCAAACTGAGGCCCGTAGTAGTGGCATTGGTACTCGTCCCCGCTGGCCCATGATTGTGATGCGTACCCCCAAGGGTTGGACTGGCCCCGACTACGTTGATGGCCATAAAGTGGAAGGTTTTTGGCGATCGCACCAAGTTCCCATGGGAGGCATGCACGAGAATCCGGCCCATCTGCAACAGTTGGAAACTTGGCTACGGAGTTATAAACCGGAAGAATTGTTCGACGACTACGGTACTTTAAGGCCCGAATTTAAGGCGATCGCCCCGGAGGGGGAGAAACGTCTAGGGTCCACTCCCTACGCGAATGGTGGTTTGTTACGGCGGGGTCTGAAAATGCCCGACTTTCGTCAATACGGCATCGATGTGGAGAAGCCAGGCACTATTGAAGCCCCTAACACTGCTCCCCTGGGAGTTTTTCTGCGGGATGTGATGGCCAACAACATGACCAATTTCCGCCTCTTTGGCCCGGACGAAAATAGTTCTAATAAACTCCATGCGGTCTACGAAGTTAGCAAAAAATTCTGGATTGCTGAATATTTGGAAGAAGACCAAGACGGGGGGGAACTCAGTCCCGACGGTCGGGTGATGGAAATGTTGAGCGAGCACACCTTGGAAGGCTGGCTAGAAGCCTATCTTTTAACCGGCCGCCATGGCTTTTTCGCCACCTATGAATCCTTTGCCCATGTGATCACCTCCATGGTCAACCAACACGCCAAATGGTTGGATATTTGTCGACATCTCAACTGGCGGGCAGATATTTCTTCCCTAAATATTCTGATGACGTCCACGGTGTGGCGACAAGACCATAACGGCTTTACCCACCAAGATCCAGGCTTTTTAGATGTCATTCTCAACAAAAGCCCCGACGTAGTGCGGATTTATTTGCCCCCTGATGTCAATTCCCTGCTTTCCGTCGTGGACCATTGTTTACAGAGCAAAAACTACATCAACATCATTGTTTGTGATAAGCAAGCCCACCTGCAATATCAAGACATGACTGCGGCCATTCGTAACTGCACCAAAGGAGTAGACATCTGGGAATGGGCCAGTAATGATGCCGGTACGGAGCCGGATGTGGTGATGGCGGCGGCGGGGGATATTCCCACTAAGGAAGCCCTGGCGGCCACGGCCATGCTCCGGCAATTTTTCCCCGATCTGAGAATTCGTTTTGTCAGTGTGATTGACTTGCTCAAGCTGCAACCGGAATCTGAACACCCCCATGGCCTGAGCGATCGAGATTTTGACTCCCTCTTTACCACCAATAAACCGATTATTTTTAACTTCCACGCCTATCCCTGGTTAATTCATCGGTTGACCTATCGCCGCACTAACCATGGCAATCTCCATGTGCGGGGCTACAAAGAAAAGGGCAACATCAACACCCCCATGGATTTAGCGATTCAAAATCAAATTGACCGTTTCAGCTTGGCCATTGACGTTATCGATCGCCTACCTCAATTGCGGGTGGCTGGAGCCCACATCAAGGAGATGCTCAAGGATATGCAGATTGATTGCACCAATTACGCCTACGAACACGGTATGGATATGCCAGAAATTGTTAATTGGCGTTGGCCTCTCTAGATTTCAACTAAGAGCATTGACGCCGTTCTCGTTTGCCCTCTAAATTGATCGCAATTCTGGGGGGCCGTTCCCCAGTTTATCTCCAACTTAGACAGCCAGGGGGGCTTTTTAAATGGCTTCCAAGAATTTGCCCAGGCTCCTAGGCACGCCGCTGGTTCAGCAAAATCTTGGCAGTTGGCATAAGCTAGGGCAAGGTTGAATAGACCGTGCCAATCAAAGATCGGTAAAAGTTTCCCCTGCCAGTAAACCAGCATTAATTTTGTTGGTGACTAGTTCCCGGTACATGGCTAGTTGCTGGGAGAGCAACTCGTACCGGGGCTTGGAATGTAGTACTCGAGCCCTAATGTTGGATTCCTCTTCCTTGGTGACCACACCGTTGGCCACCGCCTGTTCTATTAGGGTACGTAAGTAGGCTAATTCTTGGGCTTCTTCCGTAGTCAATTGCTGGGGACTAGGGCCTTCCACTTTCACTGCCAACCTCCTGCTCATTGCCATTGGCTCTTTTTTCCAGCTTAGCCCAGTATTTTAGTAGGGAAACTGCCCGTTAATTAACTATGTAGGCCACTGTTGATATATTCCCTTTCCGCCACCTGTTTTAACCGTCGCAGTTGGGCTTGCATATCTGCACTGGTCCAGCGGGCCGCAAACATTTGAAAGCCCCATTGCACAATGGGATTCGGTACAGTGAACTCGAATCGGTTTAGCAAATAGGTACCTTCCTCCAGGGGGCGACATTCCCAACGGTCTTGTCCTTGGAAAAATCCTTTAAACTGCCACACCACTAGCCCTGGCGATCGCTCCACCACTACACTTTTCAAGCTGGGCTTGAGCAGGGGAATTTGGATGGTAAAACGACTCCGGCCGCCGATCGCCGTGGACCATTGACCGATGGGTTCACAACGGAGGGCCGGGTTGAGCCAGAGTTGCATTAGCTCCAAATCAGTGAAACACCGTTCTACCACTGTGGCACTGGCGTTAATTTCAATGCCTTGCTCAAAAATCACGAAAGTTTACGAAAAAGCTGGTTCAAAAGGAGGGCTAGTTTACCTTTTGGGGATGGTAACAGATTTCCAGGGGTCTTAACTGGCCCAACCGGTAGGAGAGATTGCCCTGGGCCATGTTCTGCTAGATTAGCCGAGGTGCGGATCAATCCATTTTTAGCTAATCCCACCCCAAAGAATTTAGGAATTCCCTCGATGCAGTCCCCCCATGCTCCCCGCTGGAATCTTTCCCATTGGGCCATTGACCATCCCCGTTTCACCATCGGTTTTTGGTTGGCGATCGCCGTGGCGGGGCTATTGGCCTTTAGCTCCCTCAAATATGCCCTGTTTCCGGAAGTGAGCTTCCCAGTGGTGATCGTCCAGAGCAGTGGTTCGGGCTTGGATTTAGCCCAAACAGAGCAGAAGTTGACCATTCCCCTGGAGGAAAAACTAATTACCATTGCCGATGCGGATGTGCAATCGTCCACCTACCCAGGGCAAACAGTGGCATCGGTGATTTTTTTAATGGGGCAATCCCTGGAACAGGCCACCACGGCGGTGGAGCAATCTTTACAGGGGGTAACTCTACCGGCGGGCAGTGAAATTACCGTTTCTCCTTATAACCTGAACGAATCGGTGGCGGTGACCTATGCCGTGGCGTCCGAGACATTATCCCTAGAGGAAATGGCAGAGCCGTTGCGGCAGGAGATTATCCCCAAGCTCCAGAACATTGATGGGGTACTGCGGGTGGACTTACTAGGGGATGCTAACTTTCGATCGCCAGGGGTCAAGGCATCGGCTCAACAAACCATCAATCCCCCCACGTTGACTCGCCATAACGGCCAGGATGTGTTGGCGGTGCAGGTGGTGAAAACGGCCCAGGCCAATACCCTGGAGGTGGTAGACCTGGTGGAACAGTTGATTGCGGCGCAGGCCCCCAGTTTGCCCCAGTTACAATTCATCGAAGCGGAAACCACAGCAGGTTATATCCGGGAAGCAACCCAGGCCACCATTGAAGCCCTGTTGGGGGCGATCATCTTGGCGGTGTTGATTATTTATCCCTTTCTCCGTAGCGGCTGGGCCACTTTGATTTCGGCGATCGCCATCCCCCTTTCTTTGCTGGGCACCTTTATTGTGATGGCGGCGTTGGACTTTAACCTAGAAACCCTGACCCTGCTAGCCTTGGCTTTAATTATCGGCATTGTGGTGGACGATGCCATTGTCGATGTGGAAAATATTGCTCGGCACATTGAAGCGGGGGAACCGCCCAAGCGGGCCGCCAAAAATGGCACCGAGGAAATTGGCTTGACCGTATCTGCTACTACTTTCTCCATTGTGGTGGTGTTTTTACCCATTGCCTTGTTGGGGGGAACTTTAGGGGAATTTTTCTTGCCCTTTGCCGTCACCGTGTCCGCCGCTGTGATGGTCTCCCTGCTGGTGGCCCGAACCCTTTCCCCAGTGCTGACAGTATTGTGGCTGCGGCCTCAACCCCAACGATCCGCTTCTTGGTTCAGTCGGGGTTTGGATCTCCTCGGCGATCGTTACCAACAGGTTTTAGCTTGGTCTTTGGGACACCGTTGGTGGATTGTGGCCTTGGCCTTAGCCAGTTTGATGGGGGGCTTGGCCATTATTCCCCTCATTCCCCAGGGTTTTATTCCCACCCTCGACCGGGGCGAATTTAACGTCATTTTCCAGTCTGCTCCCCCCAAAATTGCTGGGGCGTTGTCCGCTCCCCCCAGGGAAAATAACAGCAGTAACAGTAATGAAGGAGGTACGGGCGGAGCCTTTGGCTGGATTGATCAACTGGCCACTAATCCTGAGGCGGTGCTGTTGCGACGGGGCCGGCGAGTGGCGGAAGAGTTAGAACCCCCTATTTTGGGCAATCCGACTGTGACAGAAACGTTCACCGTGGTGGGTACCCAGGGCAATCCCCTCCAGGGCAAAATCTATGTCAAGCTGGACGGCGATCGTCAGGTGACGACCCAAACGGTGCAAACGGAAGTGCGGGAAGCGTTGCCGGTAATTCCCCGGGTAACCACCAGGGTAGAAAATATCCTCTTTGTGCAAACGGGGGACGATACGCCCCTCAAGTTGGCTTTACTGGGCAATGATTTAGATGTGTTGCAGACCACAGGCAAAGCCTTGCAGGAAAAGGTGATGGCTTTACCAGGTTTAACCCAAATCAGCCTCACTGGGGCGGAGCCTGACAGTACGGGAATTTTGCGTCTGCGGGGGCAACGGGCGGTCTATCTCAGTGCTTCCTTGCTGCCCAACTATGCCTTGGGAGATCTCACCCAACAGGTAACGGCGATCGCCGAGGAGTTATTACCCGCCGGGGTGGAACTGAGTGTCCAGGGGGAATCGGCCCGGGTTGGATCGGTATTTCGGGAATTTGCCCTCGCCTTTTTACTTTCCTTGCTGGGGATGGCGGTCATTTTTCTGGGGCTATTCCGCCGTTTACTGGAACCAATGGTGGTGTTACTTTCCTTACCCCTATCCATTGTTGGGGCCATGGTGGGCTTGCTGGTTACCCAGAGCGAATTTGGCATGATTTCCCTGATTGGCTTGATTTTCCTTCTGGGTCTGTTGGACAAAAACGCCATTCTCCTGATTGACTATGCCAACCAACTACGGCATCACGGTTTATCCCGCCAGGAAGCTTTATTGCAAACGGGCCATATCCGTCTGCGGCCGATCTTGATGACCACCAGTTCTACCATTTTGGGCATGCTCCCCCTGGCGCTGGGATGGGGGGCCGGGGCGGAACTCAGACAACCCATGGCGATCGCCATCATTGGGGGTCTATTCACTTCCTCCGTACTCAGTCTGGTGGTGGTGCCGGTTTTGTACAGTCTATTGGATGATGCTTGGGGAAGGGAAGCTAAGTCGGAAAAATCCTGAGAGCCTGTTGGTAAAATCTGACTTTGCCTCTGTTTCCCCCCAAATTTGGGGGGTCAGGGGGGCTTTTTAAACACGTTCTGATTTTGCTCCCCTGGTAACATTTCCCCTCGGCTAGCCATTGGCAGATGGGAATGCCAAAATGAAGACAACGTTGTTTTCGGTAAGAATTATTATGTTGCGGGACTTGGTGCAAAAAGCAGTCTATTTAGGGGTTGGCATTGCTTCCTATGCCGCCGAAACAGCCAATAGCAATATCAAGGAATTGGGCAACCACGCTCAGAAGTTGGTGGATACCCTGGTGGAAAGGGGGGAAATGAATGCAGAAGAAGCCCGTCGCTATGTGGATGAGTTGATTCGGGAAGCTCAGGGGGAGGCGATCGCCCATGGGTCAGAGGAAAATAAACAGCCCCGGCGCATTGAAATCATCACAGACGAGGAGGAAACCAACGCCGATCCCCTCGCTCAAAAAACTCCCTCCCAAACGGAAGACGTGGAAGCCCTGCGGCGACAGGTAGCGGCCCTGCAGGCGGAATTGCAACGTTTGAACCGTCAACCCTAACCAAGGGCTACAGCGTCCACCACAAGTTGTCAACACTGCAAATAGCAAAAATAGCAAAACAGTTATGGAAGATTGGGAGAAAAACCTCTGGTTGGCGGTGGAAACCTTGACCACAGCGGTGGAGACTTGGGTGGATGATGTGGAGAACGCCCTAGGGGAAGTGGCCGAAACCATCGAAGAGGAATTGGGTACCGAGTTGCAATGGTTCTGGCAAGAATGGTCCACTTTCTGGGAAGACTTGTCTGACTTTGACGGGGACTTAACCGACCTAGGGGAATTTGGCGATCGCCAGGGCAGGGAAGGGCGGAACAATCGAACAAATGATCGAGATCGAGGCTATTCGTCCATGGTGCCCTGGTCTTCCCTGGACGGGGACTTGGGTCTCAATCCCCATCTGCCAGCCAGCGCCAATCATCAACCTGCTTGCCAAGGCTGTCAGCACTACCACGGTTATGTGTACAACGGACAACTACTGGTGTGTGCTATGCACCCCTATGGCTGGGAAACGGAACAATGCCCCGATTGGCAAGGCCCCAATCCCAATTAATTGTTTTTACTAATATCCAATAACTATTTCAACGGCCAGGGCAGGCGATCGCCTAAGGGAACTGCTAAGGTTTTTGTTGGCCGCTCCTTGACTCCAGCAATTTTTTCCCTATGTTTGGTTTCCTCAATCTCCATAAACCGCTGCAACTCACTTCCCATGATTGTGTGGCCAAAGTGCGCCGTCTATTAAGGCAAAAACGGGTGGGTCACGGAGGAACCCTAGATCCTTTAGCGGAGGGCGTATTGCCGATGGCGGTGGGGCCGGCGACCCGGTTACTGCCCTACTTAACCGGAGAAAAGCAATATCAAGCCATTATTCGTTTTGGGGTGCGTACCGACAGTGATGACCTTGCTGGAGAGGTGTTAGAGAGTAAAAATGTTAGTAATTTAACCCTTGCTGATGTAGAACAGCTTTTACCAGCTTTTTTGGGAGAAATTGAGCAAATACCGCCCCAATACAGTGCTATTCAGATTAATGGTAAGCGGTTATATGAATTGGCTAGGGCCGGCATTACCCAAGCAGTGCCCAGTCGCAGGGTGACCATTGATGACTTGAGAGTGCTCGGTTGGCGATCAGGGGAGCAGCCGGAATTGGATTTACAAATTACCTGTGGGGAAGGAACTTATATTCGGGCTTTAGCCAGGGACCTTGGCGATCGCCTGGGAACGGGGGCAACCTTGGCTGGCTTAGTACGACAACGCAGTGGGGGCATGGCATTGGAAAACAGCGTCGGTTTAACCGCTTTGGAAAAAATCGCTGAGGCAGGGGAGTCCATTCCCCTCATTCCTCCCGAGGAAGCGTTGAGCCATTTACCCACAGTCCGCCTAAATAGTGAGTTGGAAAAAAGGTGGTTCCATGGCCAAAGATTACTGTTGCCGGATCTCCCCGTGGGAGTGGCACTCATTACATCGGATCTAGACCCAGTAAAATGCTTGGGCGTTGCCGTTGTAACCCCAGAAGACCATGGCACAGTATTACGGCCAAAAGTTGTGCTGAATTAAAAGTTGTTGTAACCAACCTTGGGCATTATCACTTGCCAAATAAATTTCAGTTAAAAACTTGTCAAATTTACTTTCTTAACGAATCAAATAGTTGTTAATCTAACTTTAACTATGGCTAACAAAAAAATTATTGTTTTTGACCTAGATGGAGTATTAATCGACTCCGAAGAAGCTAACTACCAAGCCTTTGCCTATGGCATTGAACAATTGGGTTTGCCTCGGCCCGATCGCCAAACAGTGGTTTCCCTCGTGGGACTGAAAGCTTCCCTGATGTTGGAAAAATTAGATTGTCCAACAGAAGAAGTAGAACGTATTTTTAAAGATTTTGTCCAACCTTTTTACATCGAAAATCTGCCCCAACTAGCGGCTCCCATGCCCCAAGCTGGAACGGTTTTAGAAACTTTGAAACAACGGGACTACACAATTCTAGCCTGCACTTCCGGCGATCGCCGTACCCAAACAGCAGCTCTGCAAGGAGTCGGTCTATGGTCAGCCATTGAAACCATGCTGGCCGCAGATGATTCCCCATTTGCTAAGCCCGATCCCCGTTACCTGCAACAATTGCTCGCTCCCTATGATTACCAAACCCTTTTGCATGTGGAAGATGCAGAAGTCGGTATCCGCATGGGGCAAGCTTGCGGCGCTGTGAGCATTTTTGCTGAGTATGGCTATGGTTCCCTACCAGCGGATTTGCCAGTGGATTATCGTCTTACCCAACTGACCGATATTTTGGCGATCGCCCTTTAGAATTATCTTGACGATCAATTTCAGGATGTAAGGATGAAGCTTTAGTTGCCTCTCCACGCTCCACTGTAAAATCAGGTTAAAATTAATAAACTTAGTAAATGCACAGTTTCTACTCTTCGATATAGCCTGGTGAATGAAAGATGACATTAAACAAGTCAATGACGTTGCCAAAGAATTTAATATGACCAAAGTTCAACGTAAAGAATTTGGACGGTTTTTAGAGAGACAAAAAGAACTCAATTTGGGCGGGACAAAAAATAAAAGAGGCGACTTTACCTATCAAGAACTACAACAACAAGCGAAACAATTTTTAAAATCATGAATCCATTGAAGTTTTTGTCAACAGCCAAACCCCAAACAAAAATCACAAAAGATTGTTTTTATAGTCTAATCCAGCCTATTTATGGTCAAACTTGTTGGCAGATTCGTTTAGGCTATGGACAAGAACTATGTTTAGAAATTGGCAAGAAAATTCCTTATCATTCTCCTGCTCTGAGTGGTGAATTTAAAGGGGAATGGCAACTTGGCACCAGAGCTTCGGATTGGACAATTTACAAAAAAAGACATCCTGCTGTTAGAAACTCTGACTCATTGATGAAATCATCTGATCATGAAAAATTAATCAAACAGAAAATTGCCAAAATAAATGGACAAAAAATCTATGAAATAGAAGTTATTGACTTTCAAGAGGTTGACTTTTCTTATTATTTGTTCGATTTTGGATTGTACAATTTGATAATCCCCGATCAAAAAATTGAAGATGACTTGCCACTGTGGGAATTATTTATGCCGAATAACCAAATCTTGGAGGTATATCCCAACTTTGAATTTCAACTCCATTCCCAGGACGAAATTGCCTGAGAGCAATCTGTTCTAGTTGCCCAATCCATCTGCTATCTTTGTAAAGAAAAATTTACAACTTTGTCCATGGTTATTGCCGTTTCCCCCTCCGTCCCCTGTCCCAGCACCGAACAAGTGCGCCAGGCGATCGCCGCTAGTCGGGACTTCTTGCTGTCGGAACAATACCCTGATGGTTACTGGTGGTCTGAGTTGGAATCTAACGTTACCATCACGGCGGAAGTGGTCATACTACATAAAATTTGGGGCACAGCAGCCCAAAGACCCCTGGAGAAGGCGAAAAGTTATTTGCTCCAACAACAACGGGACCATGGCGGTTGGGAACTGTACTATGGCGATGGCGGTGAACTGAGCACCAGTGTAGAGGCCTACACAGCCCTGCGGATTTTGGGCGTTCCAGCTACGGATCCAGCCTTGGTCAAAGCGAAAAATTTCATTGTTGGCCGGGGCGGCATTAGCAAATCCCGCATTTTCACCAAAATGCACCTGGCCTTAATTGGTTGCTATGACTGGCGGGGCACCCCTTCCATTCCCCCTTGGGTCATGCTTTTGCCCAATAATTTTTTCTTTAATATTTACGAAATGTCCAGTTGGGCCCGCTCCAGTACGGTGCCTTTGATGATTGTCTGTGACCAAAAGCCGGTGTACGACATTGCCCAAGGCCTACGAGTGGACGAACTCTATGCGGAAGGGGTGGAAAATGTCCAGTACAAATTGCCGGAGAGTGGCACTATTTGGGATATTTTCATTGGTTTGGATAGCCTGTTTAAGTTGCAAGAACAGGCCAAAGTGGTGCCCTTCCGGGAACAGGGTTTGGCCCTAGCGGAAAAGTGGATTTTAGAACGTCAAGAGATTAGTGGGGATTGGGGTGGCATTATTCCGGCCATGCTCAATTCCCTGTTGGCCCTGAAAGTGTTGGGCTATGACCTCAATGATCCCTATGTACAGCGGGGCATAGCGGCGATCGACAATTTTGCCGTGGAAACGGAAGATAGCTATGCCATCCAAGCCTGTGTTTCCCCGGTGTGGGATACGGCCTGGGTGGTGCGGGCCTTGGCAGAGGCGGATCCGGGTAAGGATCATCCCGCCCTAGTTAAAGCGGGGCAGTGGTTGCTGGATAAGCAAATTCTCACCTATGGTGATTGGCAAATCAAAAATCCCCAGGGTAAACCGGGGGCCTGGGCCTTTGAATTTGATAATAATTTCTACCCTGATATTGACGACACCTGCGTGGTGATGATGGCTTTGCAGGGCATTACCCTCCCCGATGAAGCTAGAAAACAGGGGGCAATTGATAAAGCTTTGCAATGGGTAGCCACCATGCAGTGCAAAACCGGAGGCTGGGCCGCCTTTGACATTGACAATGATCAAGACTGGCTGAACCAGTTACCCTACGGGGATTTGAGGGCTATGATTGACCCCAGTACCGCCGACATTACCGCCCGGGTGATTGAAATGCTTGGGGCCTGTGGTTTGACCATGGACTCCCAACGGGTAGAAAGGGGTTTGGCCTACTTGCTTCAAGAACAAGAACAGGATGGTAGTTGGTTTGGCCGCTGGGGGGTGAATTATCTCTATGGCACCAGTGGGGCCCTATCTGCTCTGGCTATTTACGATGCCCAACGTTTTGCCCCCCAAATTAAAGCGGCGATCGCCTGGATATTGAGCTGTCAAAATGCAGATGGGGGCTGGGGAGAAACCTGTGAAAGCTATAGAAATAAGCAGTTAAAGGGTAAAGGTAACAGCACTGCTTCCCAAACCGCCTGGGCTTTAATTGGTTTGTTGGATGCCCTCAAATATTTACCTAGTCTGGGACAGGATGCCAAACTAACCAGGGCGATCGAGGGGGGTGTGGCTTTTCTCGTCCAGGGACAAACCGCCAAGGGCAGCTGGGAAGAGGCAGAATTTACGGGCACCGGCTTCCCTTGTCATTTTTATATCCGCTATCACTACTACCGCCAATATTTTCCTCTCATTGCCCTAGCTCGCTATAACCATTTACCCACATCAGCAGAAACCCTGGGGTGATATCCGCCCGACTAACCCCTGGCGATCTGGGGAAATCTGTCCTAAGATTGGAGGGGTTAAACTGCGGGATGTAGCGCAGCTTGGTAGCGCGCCTGCTTTGGGAGCAGGATGTCGCAGGTTCAAATCCTGTCATCCCGATTCGCTATTTCTGTACAAGTTCAATGAAGTTTTAAATGATGTCCTGACGTTTTTTAAGTAGGAAGATGATTGCCAGGCACAAAAATCCCTGGAGCAAGAGAACTTGCCAATTAATCAATAGATTGCCCCAACTAGGATCGTAAACGGGATTAGTTTTAAAGGCAGATTCCATCACTTTGCCATCGGGGAAAATAATCGGTTCTGGTATAAGACCATTGATGTCCAATAACGTGCCATAGGCACCAATGGACCAACGACTGACTGTTAACCAGGAAAGATACTGACTCACCCCTTTAATTTGGAACAGTACACCGGAAAAAATGATTTGGGGCAGTAATAAAATTGGTAAGGCAGTGTTAGCCTGGGTTTCACTTTTAGCAAAGGTAGAGACCATAAGGCCTAAACACAGGGCACTAAAGAGGGTCAGATAGGTTGTTGTTACGAATGGCAGCTTGTCTGGCTTTCTCCATCGTTGAATGGCCGCTGGCCCAGCCCCAGCCCCTCACTCCCTGGGCGATCGCCGAATAATCGGCCAAGGCCGGGGGCATAATAGAGCCCATGGTCAGCAAAGATAAACTATAGACAAAAGGCAGTCTTCTCAGCTTGAAAATAGTTCCCATGGCTGCATCGTTAGCTCATACCGACAAACTTACAGAAATATTACCCTAGTTTTCGCTACGGCGGATTCCGCATCTAGCTGGCACAGTAACAACAATGAGTAAAATAGTTCTGTCTAGTTGTAGCAGAATTCAGCATAACACCAATTTCTGCTAACTTTTCAACAGATTC
>NZ_JACJTJ010000053.1:0-71950 GCF_014698605.1 Synechocystis sp. FACHB-383
CCCTCAACCGGCTATGGCTTCCCGTCGTCAGCACCACCGCCGCCTTTATGCCCTTGAGTTTACTCTCCAGGTCTACTCCTACGAGTCCTCTTAAACTTTTGTCAGTCAATCAGGTCCAAGATAAACATTGGTAAAACATTTTCCCCTGATAAACTACTGGGATTATCGACTACTTCAACCCCTTGACCCTGACGATAAATTTCCACTTCTTTACTTTGTCGATTAATCAGCCAACCCAAACGCGTGCCATTTTCCAAATATTCTGCCATTTTTTCCTGTAGGGGCTTTAAACTGTCACTCGGCGATCGCAACTCAATCACGAAATCAGGACAAAGGGGCACAAACCCTTGTTTTTCCTCTGGCGTTAATGCTGTCCATTTTTCTAGGGAAATCCAGGCCGCATCGGGGGATCGATCCGCACCATTGGAGAGTTTAAAGCCCGTGGAAGAATCAAATGCAATGCCTAATCTGTTACTGCGACTCCAACCCTGAAGCTGATAAGCAATTTCAAGATTACGATTCCCAGTTTCTCCACCCGTAGGGGACATAATGATTAAATCTCCCTGATAAGTTCTCTCAAATCGTAAATCATTGTTACTTTGACAAAGTTTATAAAACTGCTCGTCGGATAATTTCAAAGAATCCATTTTAATCTTGAGCGGATTCATAATTGTTCTCCCAATCATCGGGGGGGGCAGGCATTGGTTTCTAGTTTAACATTGGAATTTTAGGGATGTTGTGTCCTCTTAAGATTTGATAATTTCAACGCAACATCAAACTTTTACATTGCAACACAAAAATATCTAAAAATTCCCATCAAACCATTTTTGCTCAACCGGGATGCAACAACATCAGTCGGCGGGGCTCCAGGCACACAGGCCAGGGCTGGGGACGCTGACGCAATATTTCCCATTTTTCTTTGAATACTTCTGCCTGTAGATGGTAATCATCGCCATTGAGGGGCGGCTTGCCCAACTTGAGATAGACAGTCATGCGATGGGGGGTTTCACTGGTCCACACCACCCAACCAGGAAAAGTATTGATGGGGGAATGCTCTTGATCAAAACTATCCAAAAATCTAATTTGATGGGCCCGGACGCCGATGTGGGTTTGGGAAGAAGAAACCGGTGCCATGGTTTGCAGTGTGCATTGCCAATCCAAGGCCCAGACAGTGTGGCGGTCAATGGGCTGAATGGGGGAATAGTTTTTACAGCCAGTCAGTTGGGCAATGGTGAGGGTATTGGGGTGGTCAAAGACGGCCTGCTTATCCCCCGTTGCCACCAGTTTGCCTTGATTGAGTACAAGTAATTTCTGACAAAGCCGATAGGCTTCTTCCAGGTTATGGCTGACAAATAGGGTAAATCCTTGGTAGCTGGCAAGGGTTTTCAGTAGTTGCTTTTCCATTTCATGGCGCAAATGGGTATCTAGGGCAGAAAAAGGCTCATCTAATAACAGTACGTCTGGCTCGGGAGCTAAGGCCCTGGCCAGGGCCACTCGCTGTTGCTGGCCGCCGGATAGCTGATGGGGATAACGATCGCCCATTTTTTCTAAATTTACTAAAAGTAATTGCTGCCTGACCCGGAGCGATCGCCGGTGGGCGGGGAGGTGCCGTAACCCAAACGCAATATTCTCGGCCACTGTCAGATGGGGAAACAGGGCGTAGTTTTGCAACACTAAACCAACTCTCCGTTCATGGCTGGGCACATTGATATTCCGTTGTGAATCAAACAGGGTGCGACCATTCAGGATAATCCTTCCTTGGGTCGGCGTTTCTACCCCCGCAAGGCAACGCAGTGTCATGCTTTTCCCGGAGCCCGATGCCCCCAACAATCCCACCGTTTCCCCCTGGGCGGTAAAGGCCACGTCTAGGGTAAATTGGGCTAATTGTTTTTGTAGTTTGACCTCAATCCCTGGGGCATTTTTTCGTTGCACTGGATAAGAAAAGGGAAGGCTTAGCCCTGGTTCTTGTTGTGAAACAGTCACCGCCTCGATGGATGGATGTGCCGACGGAGAAGAGGCGATCGCCGGGGAATGTCGGCCCTGAACCCTAGTTTCATAGTGGTTTTGCCACATATTGGCGGCCACAATACCGGACAGGGAAAGGGACAGAATGATGCTGACCCATAGCCAGGCCTCCTGCATGGCCCCCGCTTCCGTGGCAAAGTAAATCGCCATTGGGATGGTTTGGGTTTGACCAGGAATATTCCCCGCCAGCATCAGGGTGGCCCCAAATTCCCCTAGGGAACGGGCAAAGGCGAGGGTCGTACCAGCTACAATGCCGGGGATGGAAAGGGGCAGTAAAACCCGCCAAAAAATATATCTTTTCGAAGCCCCCAGGGTTTGGGCAACTTGCAAGAGATGGCGATCGACTTGCTCAAATGCTCCCAGGGCGGTTTTGTACATGAGGGGAAAAGAGACAACCGTTGCCGTTACCACTGCGGCATACCAGGTGAATACAATGGTGAAACCCAACTCGGCAGTTAGTTTTCCCACTGGGCCATTTTTCCCAAACAATAACAACAATAAAAAGCCGACGACCGTGGGGGGCAGGATTAAAGGGGCGATGAAAATGCTCTCTATCACTGATTTCCAAGGACTCTGGGTGCCCAGCATCCAATAGGCCGCCGTAATACCAAGGATAAATGTGGCGATCGTTGCCAAGCCTGCGGTTTTAAGGGAAATCCAGAGGGGAGTCAGTTCGGTGACCATCAAGGGGATATGGGGGACAGGTTGGAGGGGCAGGCAAATTATTGACCGGGGCCAAAACCATATTGACTAAAAGCATTCTGTGCCGCTGGACTGGCCAGAAATGCCGCATAGGTATGGGCCGCGTCTGGGTGGTCACTAGCCTTAATCACGGCGATCGGATAAACAATAGGAGCGTGTGAATTTGGGGGGGCCATGGTTACCGTCTTCACCCGTTTTGAAATTTGGGCATCGGTGGCATAGACAATCCCGGCATCGGCATTGCCACTCTCAACGGCACTGAGCACACTCCGCACAGAGTTGCCATAGACAAATTTAGGCTGTAACTGCGGCAATATGCCGAGGTTGAGGAACACTTCTTCCGCGTATTGTCCGGCCGGCACACTGCGGGGCTCCCCCATGGCAATACGCTTAACTGGGGCATCGGCCAGTTGATCAAACGTCTTAATATTCAGGGTGGAATTCTGGGGAACAATCAAAGCCAAACGATTGCTGAGCAAATTGCGACGGCTATCTTTGTCAATTAAATTCTTGGCTTCCAACCTATCCATTTGTTTGGCGGCGGCGGAGATAAATAGATCAACCTTGGCCCCCTGTTCAATTTGCTGTTGCAATGTGCCGGAAGCAGCAAAATTATAGTTCACCCCAATGTTTGGATGGGTCGATTCAAAGACGGGATCCAATGCTGCGATGGCATCCTGCAAACTGGCCGCCGCCGCCACAGTTAGGATAATGGGTTCCTTGGTTGATGGGATAAAACTTTCTGGACTGGGGGATGACTGATTCACTTTGCCCATTACCCCCACCGTCAATAAACCTACCAAAGCAAGGAGCCAAAACCAAGCCAGTTTATTTTGTTTCATTATTTTCCCACCTGATATTTTTCGGACTGGCCAATCCCTGGGTTAGCCACATAAAATTACGCTCAGTAAATTTTGCATCTCAAACCTATCTCTGCTAATCCTTGGCGATCGCCTGCCAGAGTTCTAACCGCAAAGGCTGGAGGGCATTGTCTAAGGCCGGGGCCAGGATGGGGGAAGGTAACATAAAGGGAAACCAAGTTACCAGGGGAAGATTTTCCGTTACTTGATAGAAATCGCTGGGGTTGGGGCCGTCAATGTGCCTTGAGTTGACCCCAAAACCTAATCTCTGACGACGGTACTGGAGTATGGGAGCGTAATCCGTCAACCAAGTGTAGAAGTCGGGGGCCTGTTGCAGGGAACCGAGGGTTTGTTGTAACAAGGGTTCTGGCATGGGGGTTCCATTAACCTGTAACCAAGCTTGATTGATTAATTCCCTAGCCTGGGCGGGGTTTTGCCAAGCTTGCACCACTTGGATGGCGACGTTACCTAAGGCGGGGAGATATTCCTCTAGTTGGGTCGGATTTTTGCTTAATCCCACCACGGCCTGGGCCTGGCGATCGCCAAATTGATTCAACTCTGCCTCTGCCTGGGAAAATTGTCCCAACCACCAATGGATTCCCCCCTGGATTTGCCCCAACAGTTTTTGGTAATCCCCATCATCGCCATGTTCTTGCCGCAGTTGACTGAGGGTAGACTGGATTTTTGCCATCAAGGGTGGGTAAAGCGGGGCAAAATTGGGATTGCGCCAGAGGGGATTGGTGATAAACAGAGGATCCCGCAGACATTCCAAACTAAAAGCTTCGATCGCCAAGTCTAACTTTTGTTGCACCAACAGGCTTAGTCCTAGACCGTAGAAAACCCCCCGCTTGGCCGGCACTAACTGGCTGGCGGTGGCAAAGGATTGACTAGCTTGGGGGGGGGCTTGGCCCAGGGCTAACCAGCCCAAATTGTTATGGGTAAATTCCTGGTGGGGAGAAGCTTCAATACTCCGCTCCAAGGCGGCGATCGCCCTATTGATCAATTCCTCCCGTTCCCCGGGATCGGCAGTGTTTAAAGCAATGTTGCCCAAATTCCAACCCAACTGAGTGGGGTAATAGGCTTCCCAGGGGGCAAGATTTTCCGCTTGGGTGAGGTATTGGGTGAAGGCCGGCACCTTTTCCGCCGCCAAAGCCCGGAAAGCCACTTCTGATAGTTGCCAAGCCCGCAAAATGGGAAATAACCACACGGCGATCGCCAAGAGGAAAGCAAGGCCAGCTAAAAAAACGGGGCGGGCAAAACGGCTAGGTTCTGGTATTACTGGATCGGGAGAGCAAAGCTGTAGTAAACAGGCAAAATAAATAATAATAATGCCGCTAATGCAAACATTGTCTAATTGATAGTCTGTCCAACTAGTCACCCCGTAGGCTACCAGGGCACTAGTGAGGGTCCAAATTAGAATTTTTACTGTGTTTAAATCAACGCTATTGTCCTTAGCGGTAACTAAATTCCTATTCATTAAACTGCGAATTAACTGCCAAATTAAACCAACGGTTAACAGTGAAGGAATTAATACGCCCCAAATTCCTAATTCCGCCAATAATTGGGCTGGGGTGGAGTGGAGCTGGTAAATAAATTCCGATTCCCGCCCGGCCCACACCGGTCGATAAAGTTGATATTGCAGGGGTACATTGCCCAGGCCAATGCCAGTCCAAGGATGGGCTGAACCCATGCGCCAACCAATTTCAAAATTAATTAAACGATAGGCGAACTGTCCCGCCCCTTGCCCTCCCATTATGCCGGTGAAACTAGTTAGTAAACGGTCATTGGTGCCGATAAAAATTCCCACCACGGCGATCGCCATACTGCTTAGACCCAACCACCAAAGCCAAGGCAACCTACGCAGTAAACCAACGCCAATAATAGCTAGTAGTAATAAGGTCGCCAAACCTAACAGGCCGCCCCGGGAGCTAGTGGTGTAAAAATCGATTAAACCCAGTGCTAAAGCCATGGCCCAAAACCAGCGTTTTTTGCCTTGATTGAGCCAAATTAAAACACTTAGCAGGGGCAAAATTAATACCAAGTAACCCGCCACGTAATTTTGGTGACCAATGGGGGCCCAATTTTGTAATTCCAATACCCCAAAGCTAAAGGTTTTAGTGAGGCCCATTTCCTTGGCGATCGCCGCCGATTGCCAGAACGGAATTAGGGTTTGAGTAAACCAAAGCAATAGGCTAATGACAATAAAAGCAAAGCCGACATAGCCCTGCCAAGTTAATAGTTTATTGATAGTTACCAGGGGTTGGGGTTGAATTTTTAGCCAACCTCGTAATCCATATAAACCGGCTAGAAAAGCTAGTAACGTCCAGCTATGCCAATGGGCCTGGGCAGGAAATTGGGCTGTCATGTTCCCCACCGCTACGGCGATCGCCAATGCCAACAGCAACCAGTCGAACCCCAGTCCGAGGGAAATTAAGCGTTTATTTTGCCCGATTTGCCACAGACACCACAGCACAGTCAACCAAAGCCAAGTTTGCCAAACAAAGACCCAGGGCCAACTCACCAACAAACTATTGCTATTGGGCAACAGGGTAAATAAGCCATAAAGTAATGCCGTCAATAGCCCCAACAATCGTCCTGGGTTACTAGAAGGGGGAGTGGATGAAGGGAGACTAACAGGAGGGGAAGGAGAATCGGCGGCCATGCTGGGCAATACTCACAGGAAAACACTTTCCCATTTTGCCCTCTTCTCAGAAAAAAACCGCCCCGGAGGACGGTAATCAGATTTTCGTGTGTGAGGAGGAAATCGCGTCGAGTTCTGCTTATTTCTTAACCTCACTGTATTTACGATTCTAAACTAAAATTTAGGGCCCTCCACTCACCCGATTGAGTGAATCGCTGGCGATCGCCATGGCGGTATGATCAAGCCCGGCCTAACGATTACAGCTCCGCCAATATCCGTGCCATTGTCAAAAATTTGTTGGCGATAGGGGAACCACTTGCCGATGGATGGGCGGTATGACAAGAAAAACGGTTTTGAGCACTTAAACTTTGACTTTTGTGCGGAACCGTCCCTGTTCGTGGGCGGCCGACTTCGCCATATCCACTGCGGCATGGAGCCCTTGTTGGGGGGAACGCTCTGCAATGCCCAGGTCCACAGTGATATTTCCCTGCTGGAAACCGAGGGCTAGTCTTTCTCGAATAAAATCCGCTTGGCTGATGTGGCACTCAATGCAAAGGATGGCAAATTGCCTGGCGCCAATGCGGGCACATAAATCCTCTTGACGGCAAATGGTACGAATAATTTTGGCGGCCTGGCCCATCAGGCGATCAACCTCTGCGGGGGGTCTTTGTCCTTCTTCTAGATCAACAATAATCACACTGACGGGAAAGCCAAATTTTTGGCAACGGGCTTCCTCGCTGGCCAATAACTTTTCCCAACCTAAGTGGCTGTAAAATCCAGTAACTTCATCCCGCTCTGTTAAAAATTGCTGTTGTTCCTCCCGTCGGGAAGCCATCTCTGCCTTCAGGAAAAAGTCCAGAATAGTGCTGAGTAATTTGGCAATCAATTCCACTAGGGGCAATTCATCGGCCAAGTTATCCGGTTGGGGTTGGGGATCAATGGCACAAAGGGTGCCAAACAGAGCACCGTTGCCGTAGGTGATGGGCACCCCCACATAGGCTCCAATGGGGACCTGTTGGGCGATAGGGGCGTTGCGATAAACCTCCACCAAATCAGATTGGGGAGCGATATGGGGTCCTTCTCCCCTCACCATACGGGAACAAAAGGAATCAGGCCAATGGAAAACATCCCCCTTTTGGACCCCATAGCCATGGTCCTCTGCCTGGAGCACAATCCAATCGTCCAACTCAGTGCGGGTAATCATCCACAGGGAAAGACCCATGCGCTGGTGCAAATAGGTCAACGCCGCCTGGGCCGCACTATCGAAGTCGGAAAAAGAGTGGGTGGTAAACATGGGTTGAAGTGTGCTGTAGAGTGCCGTAGATATGATCTATCTTTCTTTGGCTCTGGATGTCAATCTTGCTACCAACGGGGGCTTAGGTCACAAAACCTCCCCGAAGGAAGGTTTAGCACCACCTTGACCGAACTGGGTTTGGCTAAGCCTACAGGTCACCGCCCCGGAAAGCGAGCACAAAAACCACGGCGGGCCCAGCAATGACAATCAGCCCCAGAAAAGTCAACTGAAAAATAGGTTCTAAATTGAGTGCGGCAAATAATTCCATAATTTCTCCTGTTAAAAACTGCTGGCTAGACTCAACGTAAGCAAGGATAATAAAACCAATGTCTATAATAGCTGGGTTGGTTTCGTCCCCTGGACTTGCCGTCATAAAAATACATAAAGTTATGTGAAGAAGGAGACTGGCCATGGCAACTTGGTATTGCATGCAGGGGTGTGGCGCTTGTTGTAATCTCACCCCAGAGGACCGGCCGGAGTTGGCTGAGTATCTTACCCCGGAGGAGTTAACCCTTTACCTCAGCCTAGTGGGGGAGGATGGTTGGTGCATTAATTACAACCACGGCGATCGCCTCTGCGAAATTTATCCAGACCGGCCTAGTTTTTGCCGGGTGAAGCCGGATAATTTTGCCCGGATGTTTGCCATTGCCCCGGCGGAGTTCGACGAGTTTGCCAGCCATTGCTGTGAAGAACAGATTGAAGGGGTTTATGGCCCCCGGAGTGGGGAGTTAAAAAGCTATCAACAGGCATTGCCCGCCGTGGCAGAATCAATCTGAATCTGGTCAAACGGGGTCTAATAATTCAAAGAAGCGGTAATGGGCGAGACCGTCTAGAATGCCCGCAGCGTAACGTTTTTCAGAAAAATAAATTGGCTCAATTTCTCCTAGGTTAGAGAGTTCCTCGTGGTGACGGTTGGCGACAACGACGGAAAGGGTATTGCCCCGCATCATGTCCTCATCAGCCCCCGACCCCCCGGCGGTGAAAACGTGCTCCAGGGAAATGTTCCACTGTTGACTTAACCAGCGCACTGCGTAGCCTTTGGAAGCGCGGATGGGCAAAATATCCAGAAATTGGCCAAAGGAAATAATTGTGTTAACGGTCTGTTCCCCTTTATGCAACAGTTGCCGGATTTCTTCCAAACTGGGGGCGATCGCCCCGTCGTAGAAATAGCTAATTTTATAGGCACTCAGTTCTTCTTTAGGTTGGAGCGCCAAACCAGGCAATTCCCCCAAAAGGCGCATAATGGCGTTACGGTTCCACAAATAATCAATGTGATGACGCCAACTCTGGTCGGGGATCAAATCCGGGGAAGAATAAATTTCCGTCCCCATGCTGGTGATCAACATATCCGGTTGGGGAATGCGATACTCCCGCAAAATTTTCAACACGGAATCCAATCTTCTCCCAGTGGCAATGCAAAATCCGACATTTTTACGATGTTGATAAAGCACCTCCAGCAATTCGTCCAAAGTTTGGCGATCGCCTGGTAGTCCCCCCTCTAATGCCCCCAGTAGATTTTGGTCCAAACTGGTGACCAAGGCACCGTTATAGTACAAAGTCCGCCGCCGTTTTAGATCACTCCGTTTCAGGACGGAAGTCTGTTGCATTAGAGCATTAAGGGCATCCAAGTAACTGTCAACGTGGGAGTGCCAGGAATAGTGGCGCTTAACCCCCTCTAGACCCCTAGTGGATAAAATTCGCCATTGTTCGCTTTCGTTTAATACGCTCAATAATTTATTGACAATATCCGTCTCATCCAGAGGATTGATCAGATAACCGTTCCGACAGTTTTTGATGATATCCACCGGGCCACCATCCTCCGTGGCCAGAATGGGCACCCCACTGGCCGCTGCCTCAATCAGAGTTAAACCAAAGGGTTCTGTCAACGCCGGGTTGATAAATACCCCCTGGGACAAAGCGGTGAGGCGAAACAGATCGTACACATCTTCCGGGTGATTGTGCTTGGGGTAAGCCACTTTGCCATAGAGGTCGTAGCGGTCAATGGTCAACAGTAAGTCCGTCAACACTTCCCGGGGCCCCATATCCAAATCCGTAATATCATCCCGATTGCCCGCCACAATGACCAAATTAGCCCGGGCTTGCAACTCCGGTGACTGGCCATAGGCCTCGATCAACGTGTGGATATTCTTGCGGGGATCCGGTCGGGACAGGGCCAGAATGATGGGCTGACGGGGTTCGCGCAAAAATCGACATAGCTCGGTCACAATGGGGCTTTCCCACTCGTCTCCCTTGGGGGGATAAAACTTTTCCAGATCGGTGCCGGGGGGAATGACCAACATCTGGTCTGGTTGGTAATAGTCATACTGGGCATACTGTTCCGCAATTTCTTGATGGGTACTGGTAATCACCCTTGCCGCTGACCCTAGGGTTTCTTCCTCAGCGTTAATCCGTCGGGCCATGTTGTAACGACTTTCAATTTCGTCCGCTTTGATGCCGCTGAGCAGGAGACGGGTGCGCTTACTACGCCCCAGGGAGTGGCCTGTGTGTACCAAAGGAATGCCCAATTGGTGGGAAAGTCTGGTGCCCACATAACCGGCATCGGCATAGTGACTATGGATGACATCGGGTAATTCGGGCTGTTCTTTCAGATAGCCTAGGGCGTGGTCAGCAAAATTATCCAAATAATCCCAGAGCATTTCCTTGGCAATATATTCCTCCGGACCGCATTCAATCCGGACAATCTGGGCCCGATCGCCGATCTTTTCCCGAGGTTGGGCGTAGTCTTCATCTACCCTGGGGTCTTTTACCAAACGGGTCATTAAATCCACCCTAGCTACCTGGGGATTTTTAACTAAGGCCCGGGCCAGTTCCAGCACATATTTAGTTTGCCCACCGGTATCCGCGTCTCTGCCCAGTTCCAGATCCCCTCCCCGAATCAATCCATGAATGCTAATTAGTAAAATGTATTTTGATGAATAGCTCATAAGTCTTACAAGTTACTATAATCGATCACCAGCGATGCCACAGGTTACCATGGTGATGATTTTAACGGCTGAAACTAATTAACTTTTTCGGTTTGCCCTTGTTAGAATGCTCCCAATCTCTGTCTAAATTTGCCGATGACCTATGTTAACTGGTCGGCCCTGGCCGAAATTTCTGAGTTGGAACCCTATTTTGCTGAAGATTTTTCTGGCTTTCAGCAACAAATTGAACAACATTTGCCTGGATTGATGGCGATCGCCGAGGCAGAATTAGACAATTTAGCGGTTTTGCGGGTACTGGAAGTCTGTAATGGTTGTTTGCAGTGGGCTTTCCGTCGCCAGGACGAAGATTGTTTATCGGTGGAGCAAACTCGGGAATGTATGCAAACGGTAATTGGTTTTATTAAGGTTAAAAAAATTATCTGTCCCAGTGGCAAAATCATTACTTTTACGCCGGCGATCGAGCAATTAATGGAGGAGACAACCCAGCTTTATCGTCAGGCTTTCAAACAAAATAATCAAACCGCTAAACAGGAATACTACGCTTATTCCACAGCCCAATTCATTGCCTATGGTGGCGATCGCCTCGGCTGGGCCCAAGACCTAGTGGAAAAGGAATTTAGCTCTCTGTTCACTCCCCATTTTATCCTGCGGGGGAAAAGGTACATTGCTCCTTATCTACAGGCCATTACGCCCTAGGCTGTACTCCGATTAAATAATCAGACTAGGGGCATCATTTAGTTTCTTTGCCAATCCACTTTCCAATTCAAAGTAGGAGGTCGGGGTCGAGCAAAAAGACAGTCAGTTTTTCCGACTTTTCTTCCACCAACATTACATGGCTAGCAGATTGGAGCGTGTCATTTTGGCGATAGGAATCGGGCAATTGACGAATTTGTTGGGGCAACACATCCAGCAACGTGGGAGCTTTATTAACCAAGAGACAAAATTCTTCCCCACTCCGATTTTTAGTCAAGATAAAATACTGTTTTGTTTGGGCCGTCGGGGGCTGGGGCACCCCAAAAAAGCGACGATATAGGTCCACCATGGTGACAGAACGGTTTTCTAGGTTAACCAATCCTGTGGCCGACAGGCCAGTGCCATGGCTGGGGCCATGGGGCAAAATTTTTACCACCAGGGCAATGGGTAGGGCCAGGTTAAGTTTTCCCACAGCAAAAAGGAGAAACTTTTCCGGTCGAGCAGAGGGGGCAGAGGGCTGACCAACATGAACAGGGGCATCAACGGAAGATGAATAGGGCGCCATATTTTGCAAGCGGGAAAATGATAATTTTTAACTACTAACTGCTAACCGATACCTGACCAGCGGCCAGGAGTTCCTCCACCGCCCCAAGGAACTGTTGCTCAATGTAGGGCTTGGTGAAGTAGGCATTGGCCCCCAGGGTCTTGGCCAACTGTCTGTGTTTATCGCTGCCGCGGGAAGTGAGCATGGCCACTGGAATTTTGAGCAGTTCAGCATTGCGACGTCGTTGCCCAAGAAACTCAAAGCCATTGAGGTTGGGCATTTCCACATCACAAATAATCAAATCCACTTCCCCCGTTTGGGCTAGGGTCTTCAGGGCTTCCTGGCCATCCTTAGCCTGCATCACCCGATAACCAGACCGTTCTAGGGTGAAAGCCAGAGTCCGCCTCAGCGCCGCCGAATCATCCACCACCAAAATCGTTTTGGCCCTCCGCCCTGGGGTGGGGAGCGATTCTCCTCCTGCCTCCGCCATGGCCAAATTATCTGTGCCCTTTTGCCAATGCCATTCCAACAGCAGCGCTCCATTCACCACCGGAATTAAGGTGCCATCGGCCAAAATAGTGGCTCCATAAAGGTAAGAAGGGGCAGGCAACAGGGACGCAAAGGGTTTGATCACCAATTCCTGTTCCGTCACCAAGCGGTTCACCTCTAGGGCGTAATATTGCTGACCGAGCCGGAGTAACACCAGGGGCAAGTGCCAATTGTCCGGTTGGGGCACCGTGGTTAATAGCTTGCTGGTTTGTCGCTCCGATAAAGGACACTGATAGGGCAGTAATTGGGCCAAGGAATAAATCGGGATAGTCAATTGTTGCCAATGGAGAAAACGTTGCCCCCCACTAGTTTTGAGTTGTTCCGCCGTCGGCACCATCAATTCCGCCACACTATCAGAAGGAATGGCGATCGCCGTGAGGGCTCCCTGGTCCTGCCCCACCAAACACACCAACAACTTAGCAATGGTGAGGGTCAAGGGTAAACGCAAGGAAAACACTGTTCCCCGGCCGGGGCGAGAAGATACCACAATAGTTCCCTTCAGAGCCTGCAACTGTTGCCGCACTACATCCAGCCCCACCCCCCGGCCCGAAAGCTCGCTCACCTGGTCTGCCGTGGAAAAGTTTGGCTCAAAAATTAAATTATTAATCTGCTCTGTCCCCAACCGTTGCCCCTGTTCTTCGCTAATCAAGCCCCGTTCCACAGCCCGCCGGAGAATCTTATCTCGGTTGAGTCCACCCCCATCATCCCGCATTTCAATAATGGTCTGATTACCCTGGTGATAGGCATGGATCTCAATGGTGCCCGTGGCCGGTTTCCCCGCCGCCAAACGGGTATCAGTATCCTCAATGCCATGGTCAAAAGCATTACGGAGTAAATGGAGCAGGGGATCATAGAGCTTCTCCAGGGCCAAACGATCAACCAACACCCCCGTGCCATGGAGTTTGATCTGCACCGGCTTATTAAACTTACTGGCCATATCCCTGAGCAAACGGGGAAAACGCTGTAGAATTTCTCCCAGGGGTAGCATCCGGGCCCACATCAGCTCGTCCCGCAGGGAAAATAGCATCTGCTTTTGGGCATCCACTGTCTGATTGGCCGCCCTGGAAAATAGCACCACATCATCCACCGCCTCTTCTAACTGCATCATTTCTTCCAAAATTTCCTGCAACTGGGCCGAGAGGGTACCATAGGAATCCATCTCCAACGCATCAAAGGTGTGGTCTAGCCACCCCTGGGGTCGCGGCTGGGCCCGTAGCATAGTCTCCCTTTCCGGCCGGATGGCCAACTGGTCCGCCAACTGCCTCAACTTCAAAGCCATGGTTTGGAAGGTGCCGAAACGTTGCCCCAGGGCCCCCACCGCCGTTTGCAATTGCTGATTTTGCAAAGAGAGGCTATTGCGATTAATGGCCAATTCCCCCACCCAATTATTCATGCGCTCCAACCGCTGAAAATCCACCCGGATGGAAAGATTAGCCGGATTTTGCTCCCTCGGTACCGTCCGCCGTTCGGGGGTATGTTCCACCGGAGGAGTTGGGATTTCTGCCTTAGGAGTTGGCACTGGAGCCGGAGCCAGGGGAGGGAAAGAATCAAAAACCTCTTCCACCGCCTGCACTAAAGATAAAGTTTCCCCAGAAGGGTCCACTTCCTCCACGGCAGGGACTGGGTTCTCCACCACTACATCAGCAGTCAACCCGCCAAAAACTTCCTCCAGGGAAGGGGGGGGCTCCACTGTTTCAGGCTCCATGGGAGTTTGCTCCAGGGTAGGGAAAGCCTCTGGCTCAGGCTGGGGTTGCCATGGCCCAGTCATGGGCGTAGTGGGGGGAGATGGTTCTTCCTCTACCTCGTCCTCATCATCGCCAAAAAATAGATCCCCCAATACCGGAGCCGGAGCCGAAGTCAGTTGGGGCCGGGGTTCTACCGGAGGAACAAGCCTTTGCCCCAGAGCTAAAAGTTCGGCACTTGCTTCTCCTCCCCGTTGGCGATCGCCGTTTTCCAGCACTTGCTGAGCACCGGCCTGCCAATCAGTCAAAGCTTGGGTGGCAATGGTAGACAATTGCTCCGGGTTGGCCGTCAGGGCCTGCTGCACCGCTACACAAATATCTTGGAACCCCGATAAATTAAGAATTTCCGCCAGTCCCAGGAAAATTTCCGTTTGGCTAGTCAAGGCCTCCCGCAACGATTCCGTCCCCTGCTGTTGGGCCGCCGCCACCGCTGCCATGCCCTCGGCAATGTCCACTTCAAATACCGACGCCACCACATCCACCCCTAGGTCAGCGGAGCTGGGCAAAAACTGTTCCCCTGCGGCCAAATGGGGACCCAGCCGTTGCTCTAGGTTAATAATGGGCCCCTGAGCACTCTGCCAAGCCGTTTCTGGGTCGTAGTACCCCTGGTCAATCTGTTGCTCCAACGGGTTCCGCAGGCAGTCAAATCCTTGCAATAAGAGGGTTTCCATGGTTTGGTCTATGGCCACCTCTTCGTTATAAAGCGCCTTAAAAATATCCTCCAGCCGATGGGCGATCTGTTTGATGGTTTCCAGCCCTACACTGGCCGCTCCCCCCTTGAGGGAATGGGCCGCCCGCATAATGCCATGGACCACCGCCGCTGACCGGTCTTGCCCAATGGTCAATAGCCCCGTTTCTATTTCCTGCAACAGGGTGGGCGCTTCCTCAATGAAAAATCGGTAGGCCGGTTCCTCCAGGTTCACCCTTTCTGGCCCCAAGTTGGGTTGGCGATCGCTGGCGGGAATTGCCCCTTCTCCGGACTGGACCAGCATTGCCGTCGGCTCTTCCTCCCATTCCGCAAACACATTTTCCTCCGCTGTGCTGATAGCGGTGGGGATTTCCCCCAGCTCTGGAAAGTCCATGCCCAAAAATTCTTCCCCGGCCTTGAAACCCCCAAACACGTCTTCCAACCCCGCCATGGCCTCCTGGTCCCCTTCCCCCGGCCCCCGCACCAACGCCACCAAGGCTTCACTGGGTTCTCCCCCCCGTTGGCGATCGCCCTTTTCCAACACTTGTCCACAGCTATGCTGCCAATTCTCCAGCGCTACCCGCGCCAATTCCCCCATGGGCACCCCAGGATTCCCCAAACCCTGGGCCACCAGGTCGGTAATTTCCCTAAACCCAGGCAAATTTAAAATTTCCGCCAGCCCAGCAAAAATTTCTGTTTGCGTCCCCAACGTTGCCCGCAATGTTTCCTGGTCTCTCCCCGCTAACGCAGTGCTAATCTCCGTCAATCCCTGGGCAACATCCACCTCAAACAACGACGCCACAATGTCCACCCCCAAATCCGCCGAGCTGGGCAAAAACTGTTCCCCCGCCGCCAGATGCTCCCCCAACTGTTCCTCAATGGCCGCAATCACCGGCAACCCTTGCTCCAAAACCTCACTATGGTCCAACTGCCCCGTTTCAATCTGGGTGGTGAGGGCTTGTTTCAGGTGGTCAAACCCTGCCAATAGCAGTCCCTCCATGGTTTCATCCACCACCACCGCATCGTTATACAACGCCTTGAAAATATCCTCCAGTCGGTGGGCTAACTCCTCAATGGCCGGCAGTTGCACACTGGCCGCTCCCCCCTTAATGGAATGGGCTGCCCGCATAATGCCATGGATCTGGGCTGGTGTTCTCTCCCCCCTCAACTCCAGCAAGCTCATTTCAATCACACTGAGCAATTCCGGTGCTTCTTCAATGAAAAACTGGTAGGCGTGGTCACGGATATCGGAGTTGAGCATGGAGGCAATGGGGGTGTTAGGAGTGGGGCAAAAGGGTGGCAGCTAGCTGTTGCCAATACTGCTGATTGGTTTCCAGTTGCTGGTTATGGCTATTCAGTTGCTGGTTGCTGGCCTTGATGCTGCTGGTCAATTCCCTCGCCTGGGACTGGATGGTCACAATTAAGGCTTCCATGGCCGCCGTTGCCTCCGCCGATTGGGCCGCCAAGCTCCGCACTTCGTCCGCAATGACCGAAAAGCCCCTACCTTCTTCCCCGGCCCGGGCCGCTTCAATAGATGCTTTCAGCGCCAACAGATGGGTCTGGGCCGCAAATTGTCGAATCAAGTTAATCGCATTGGCAATTTCCTGGGTGGAACTATCCAGATTTTCCAGTTGTTCCCCCGTGGTGGCCATGGTTGACCGCACACTACGCATGGTCTGCAGGCTCTCCGCTTGCCCCTGGCTAATCTGCCCGGACAGCACAGCCCGCTGGTCCTTTGATGGTTGGTTCTCGCTCGCAATGGTGGGCATATCAGGCATAGCAATTGTCAGGTATGGGTTTTATGGGTTCGTTATCCGTCGGTCAAATCATTGCACTTTGAATTGTTTGACCGCCTCTTGCAATGACTGGGCCACCGCCAACAGCTCTTTAAAAGTGGCAGATACGCCACTGGCTTCGCTGGAGTTTTTGTCCGCAATCTGGGCCACCAGGGCCATGGTTTGAGTCACCGATTCACTGGTTTGGGACTGTTCAATGGCCGCTGAGGTGATAGCTTCCACCAAGCCACTAATCTGGGCACTCACCGCCGTGATTTGGTTCAAGCTCCGCCTTGTTTCTTCCACCAGTTTGGTACCTGCCACTACCTGTTCGGTGCCCGCTTCCATGGCATTCACCACTTCATTCGTTTCCGCCTGAATTGTAGCCACCAGTTGGGAAATTTCCGCCGTTGCTTCTGCTGATTGCCTTGCCAGGGAACGCACTTCATCGGCTACCACAGCAAACCCCCGCCCCTCTTCACCGGCATGGGCTGCTTCGATGGCGGCATTGAGGGCTAGGAGGTTGGTTTGGTCGGCAAAGCTACCGATTAGGTTCACCACTTTGGAAATTTTTTGGGATGATTCCCCCAACCGTTTCACCTGCTTGGCGGTGGCGGCCACTGTCTCCCGAATTGCCATAATCCCATCCACAGTGCGGTTCATGGCATCTTCCCCTTGGTCTACGGTTTGGGTCGCCCGTTGTACCGCCGATTCTGCTTGGGCAGCATTTTCTGCCACTGCTTGGATGGATTTATTCATGGCCTGCAGTCGTTCCAGGGCTTCCGCCACATCTGAGGCCTGTCGGTTGGCTTGCTGGGCTAGTTGCCGCACTGCCACTTCGTTAGTGTCAGTAGTCTCGGTAAATTGACTGGCGGCGGTTTGAACTTGGGTCACAATGCGCCGCAGGCTTTCAATGGTTGCATTGTAGGAATCGGCGATCGTGCCAATTTCGTCCTCGGTGACGTGGGCCCGGATGGTTAAGTCGCCCCGGCTGACGGGGTCCACTTCCATTAGCAATTCCAAGGCCCGCTTTTGCATTTTTTCGCGCATTTGCCGTTGTTCTACTTCGGCTATTTTTTGTTGGGCTAGTAGGTCGGAGCGTTCTAGGGCTAACCCCACCTGCACGGTCAATTGGCCAAATAAATCGATTTCATTTTGGTGCCAGTCCCTGGGCCCGGAGCATTGGTGGGCAATGAGTAGTCCGAGCAGGTTGCCTTTGTAATTGATGGGAGCGACTAAGTTAGCTTTGACTTCAAAGGGTTTGAGTTGGCCAATGTGGCAAGGAGTTAAGCCAGCGTTGTAAATATCCCTGGTGGCCTGGATGCGTCCCGAACGGTATTTTTCCACATAACTATCAGCAAAGCAGGGGTCGGCAATGGTGGCTCCTAGGGCTTTGGGATATCCTTCTGCCACGGATTCCACAATTACTGTGCCGGCCCAGGTGGCATCGAATCGATAGACAATCACCCGATCCGCTTTGAGCGCGAGGCGGATTGCTTGGGCGGCGATGTCAAAAACCTGCTCGCTGTTGATGGCGGCGGAAATTTTTAGGGTCAATTCTTTGAGGATTTGGGCTTGTTGGGCGCTCTCGTTACGTTCCTGGATCAGGTTGGCCCGGTCCAAAGTGGTCTGTAGTTCTTCGGTTAACTGTTGGAGAAATTGTCTTTCCCTCATTTCCCACTGGTGGGGACGTTGGCAATGGTGAGCCATGAGCAGTCCGAGGGGGTAGTTATCCCGGTAGAGGGGCACTGTCAAGCTCGCTTTGACTTGGTGTTGCTCTAACCATTGGCGGTGGCTGCTACTGATACTGGCGCTGTCAGTGTCGTTGATGGCGACGATCTGGGAAGGAATATCTTCCTGGGCCCAGGGATGGGGGTCTTTGTTGTCAATTAAACCTTGGGTGGCCAAGTCCAAAGCCTGTACTACCATGGCTTCCGACTGATAGCGGGGATGGTAGTAAAACACTAACCGCTCACAACCAAACAGGGCCCTGGCTTGGTCGAGATTTTTCTGAATTACGCCTTGGATTTCGTCAATGTCGGAAAGATTGGCCCGGGAAAGTTCAGTCAATAGTTCTGATTGTTTGAGGGATAAATCCTGCTGGTGGCGCAATTTTTGAACCTGGGCACTGAGGGCATCAATGGTTTGGTCGGCGATCGCCAATTCATCACCGGCCATGGCCGGGGGTTGGTCTAGATTCCGGTGGGAATACTTTGCTTTCGATGCCAGGGCAGTTTGGGCTTTGGTATTTTCCCCCACCATCCAATAGGCCACGAAGGCTGCCCCCACAGCAGTCACCAGTAGCCCGATCAAAATCTGGTCGCGGATTTGTTTAGTAGTGGATTCCTTCACCTGTTCTTCCATGGGAGGAACCTGGAGCCGGTCCACGCTGCTGAGATTTAGCCCCCCAATCACCCCGGCAGGGACCAGGCCAATTAACAGAGCTATCAACACCGCCTTATTGCGGAGGGAAAGTCCCCCACCTTGGGCAGATGGCTGGGTTGGAGTAGACGTCGGGCTCAAACTATCTGGGTCGGCGATCGCCATGAGGGGAGCCAGGGGTTGCATGGGGGGTAACTCCACTTTGGGCAAATTGATCGGGGACGGTGGGGTCAACTCCGCTGCCGATTGGGTCAGGGCCGCCAGGGCGTCGGTGTCAATGACTGGGTTGGAGCTAGTGGCAACACCTTCTAGAGCGGCGCTTTCTTCCACCAAGGCCTGGGCCATGAACTGGGCCCCATCTACCCCCGGTTCCTCAGCTAACTTTTCTAGGGAAACCAACGTCTCTGCCTCAGTTCCACGGTCTGCATCGTCACCATTAATGCCATTTTCCTTCCCATCCACGAACCAATCCAGGGCATCCGCCGCCTCCTTTTCGTCCTCACCATCGACGGCGGTAAAAGCACCGCTATTTCCTGGCAATTCATCCTGGGCTTCGGAGGTTTCCGTCAACTCAGCAAAGAGGACATCATCAAGGGGCTCACCACTGCCTAAGGGTTGGACAGCATCAGGGCGGCGATCGGAGGAAGGAGTTTGGGTCATGGTTAGAATTTACCAGTTAGGTAAAATGGGCGGAAAAGGGGCGACATCAGTACCTCCAGCAAAGCAATTAAGCTTGGGCTGAAGGAGCCACCTTAAAGTCTAAGAAGAGAGATACAAGCACTAAAAACAAAACCGTAATTGTTTCATTCCTAGTTAGCTTGCTGATTGAGCTAAAATTCCAGTCAAAAGTGTAGAAAATTTAGCCAATAGTTAGCAAATTGATCGATTGATTCGTTTAACAAATTCAATAAAAATCAATAAAAGTTAATTGGGCGTAACCTGGGTGGTGGCCATGAGGCGGCCCACTATGGCCTGGGCATCCAATACCACATACATCGCCCCTGGGGAGCTGACCCAAAATCCCCGCACATAGGGTGCAAGGTCAGAACTAATGCTGGCGGCGGGGGGAGATTGGATTTGATCCGTTTCACACCAGGTAATGTCCTTCACCTCTGTGACCACCAGTCCCAACATCTGACTGCGTTGACCTGGCGATCGCCTGCCTCCGCTGGGATCAAGGTCGAAGGGTACACCTCCATTTAAAATAATAACCCGATAGTTGGTACGGGAACCGGATTGGAGATGCCAAGGAGTTAGCCCCAAAAAGGCGCCAAAATCAATCACCCAGAGCACTTCTCCCCGCCAATTATGGACCCCCATAGTCCAAGGAGGCATGTGGGGGATGGGGGTAATCTGCCCCAGGGGCACCGTCAGAATCTCCGTTAACTGGAACAGAGGCAAAATCAAGTTGGTGTCTGGTTCAAGTACAAATTGTAAAAACTGCTGGCGGGGGACTTGGATGTCACCCAGCATGGCATTGGAGGAAAAGGTGTTGGCTGGCAAAACAGTTGCTCCTAGAAATTGCCCCAGGGGGACCGGAAAAATCAACAGGCTTTAGTAATAGATAATTTGCCCATCGGCTGAGGGAATTAATTGGTTAGCCGGAGAAAATTAACGGGAAAGCATCGCGTGGGAAAGTTTAAATAAATTGTTTGATTACTGTGTTGAACTCCTCCTGATCAATGGGTTTAGTAATATAGGCATCCGCCCCTTGGCGTTTGCCCCAAAATTTATCCATATCCGTGGCCTTAGTGGAACAGAGGATGACTGGAATACTTTTAGTTTGGTCTTTGTCTTTCAATTCTCGACAAATTTCAAAACCACTGCGCCCCGGCAGCACAATATCCAAAATAATGACGTCGGGCACTGCCTGGGACAATTTTTCCAAGGCTTCTTCGCCACTGATGGCGGTGGTGACGTTAATGCCTAACTTCTGACAAAAATCACTGATAATTGAACGTTCTGTGGAGGAATCGTCAATAATAAGTGCGCTGCCCATAATGTTGCCTCGGTGCTTGATTAATCGAAAAGTGAACAATAAATAGTAAACAGTTATAAATCCTAAACCAAACCGCAAAAGTATTGGCTCAGAATTAAGACAGACTCCGCAATTTTTCAGAGCTGCCTCTGGTCAAGTTATTCCGCTGGCACCGATGCCTGCTCTTGAAGGTGTTTTTTGATAGTTTGCAGAACCATGTCGGGGTTGACGGGCTTACTCAAAAAATCGGTGGAGCCGACCATTTTGGCCCGCACCCGATCAACAATGCCGTCATTGCCGGTAAGGATGACAATGGGAGTACTTTTGAAAATGGATAATTTACGCAACTGTCCACAAATTTCGTAGCCGTTAGCATTGGGCATCACCAAATCGAGGAAAATTAAATCCGGTTTACGGGCTAAAAGAATGGCGATCGCCCGCAGCGGATCATTAACTCCCACAAACCGATAACCGGCTGTGGTGAGGATTTTTTCCATGGTCTGACAAATCAGGGGACTGTCATCCACACAGGCGATCAGGGGGCCACTGGGCCCATCGGGCTGGGCCACCACTCCCCGCACTGGCGGAGCAATGGGCGGCGGCAAATCGGGAATTTTAATTAACTCCACCAATCCCAACTGCAGATAGGGTAATAGGGAAGTGGTTACACTCAGCACATCCCGCTTCATACGCACCGACAAATCCCGTAGGGACTGATTCCCGTCCAGCAATTGCTTGAGGGTTTGGTACACCTGGGGAGTGGTGCGTTGTTGCAACTGTTCCGCCTGGCGAATGATGGGGGCGGCATTGGGGGAGCGGTCCGCAATCTTGGCCCCCTGCCATTTGCTCCATAACTGTTGGGACTCGGCAATCATCTGGTCTGCGTCAATCAACACCAACCTTGTGGAAAGCAAATTATCCTGGCGCAGATCACAGGCCACCTCCATGGATTGGGTAATGTCGAACAATACTTCTACCACCGTGGCCCGAATGAGTCGGGCGGCCTGTTCCCTCGTGACCTTCTGTTGGGCTACCCAGTGGCAGAGCAGTTGGTACTCCCAGCAAATTTGTAAATCCTGGGGATCAATGCTAGCTAAATCTGTTTGCACAGAGGCTAAGTTAGCAGCAATTTGAGGCAGGTAAGAAGCAATTTGCCGACGCCAACGCCGGACAGCATGACGCCCTCCGGTGGCATACATAATGCGGCCTAGATAAAGATAGAACGACCACTGTTCCCCCGTTGCAGTGGAAAGGATTAGTTGCCCGCTAAAACGGGGTTGCTTCAGCCCATCGAAGAAACTGGCCTGTCGGGAGGCGGTGAATTCTTGAATTGGAACTGAGTGGGAGGAGGGAGTGGGAGCTGTCATTTAATCAAAGGGGGAGGCAGGTCAACAGCAGGATGGAGGGGGGGGGCATACTTATAGCTTGCCCTGAAAGGGGTGTGGATCGCCAAAGTACGCAAGAAAACTTCATCGACCTTACCGGGCCGACTTTGGCAAAAGCTTTTGTATTAGCCATTATCGCACAATCTTAAATGGGATTACCAGAATTGATCCCTGCCATCAACGGCATAAATGCGGTACAAAAAAGAGACAATTGCTAAGGCAAACTTCCCCAGACACCATGATCCCAGCTTCCCTTCGTCTGCACTACCAAGTGGCGATGCCAACTCCCCAGACCC
Source organism: Synechocystis sp. FACHB-383 (assembly GCF_014698605.1). Lineage (NCBI taxonomy): Bacteria > Bacillati > Cyanobacteriota > Cyanophyceae > Synechococcales > Merismopediaceae > Synechocystis > Synechocystis sp. FACHB-383. The sequence goes on from NZ_JACJTJ010000053.1 coordinate 22,500, forward strand.
ACTACTTTTCCGTGGATTTCCACATTCAAGGTTTCACTGCTTCTGTACTAGAACTGAAATTTCCCGTCTGGACACCGGGGTCCTATCTGGTAAGGGAATATGAGCGCCATTTGCAGGACTTCCAAGCCCGGAGTCTAACCGGTGGTGAATACTTGGAACACCAAAAATTGGGTAAGGCCCATTGGGCCATTGCCTGTGGAGAGGAAGAAAATATTGCCATTTCCTATCGCATTTATGCCGATGAATTAACCGTCAGAACCAATCATTTGGACTATAGTCATGGTTTCTTCACCGGGGCGGCATTGTTTTTCTACCTGCCAGGACACACCGATGTCCCCCTAACCTTAATCGTTGTTCCCCCCGAACCGACTTGGGCGATCGCCACGGCCCTGCCCTGTAAGGCAACGGATTTGGCTACGGGGGCAAAAACCTTCCATGCCCAGAATTTTGACACGTTGGTGGATAGCCCGGTGGAAGTGGGTATCCATCAGGATTATGCCTTTGAAGTCCAGGGGAAGGAGCACCATTTTGTAGTCTGGGGCGAAAGCAACTTAGATGGGGAGCAGTTGGTCAAAGATACCCAGAAAATTATTGCCGCGGAAGTGGACCTGTTTGGGACATTGCCCTACGACCATTATTGGTTTTTGCTCCACACATCCAACCAGGGCTATGGCGGTTTAGAGCATAAAGATTCCTGTGTGTTGAACTATGACCGCTTTGGTTTTCGGGATCCGGAAAAATATCAACGGTTTTTGCAACTGGTGGCCCACGAATTTTTTCATCTTTGGAACATCAAGCGCATTCGTCCCCAGGCCCTGGAGCAATTTGATTACGACCAGGAAAATTACACGCCTTCCCTCTGGTTTTCCGAAGGCACCACCAGTTACTACGACCTGCTCATTCCCCTCCGGGCCGGACTGTACGATCGCCAGACCTATTTAAAAAATTTGGGCAAAGAAATCACCCGCTACCTGACTACCCCAGGGCGTTTGGTGCAACCCCTAGCCGAATCTAGTTTTGACGCCTGGATCAAACTCTATCGTCGGGATGCCAATGGCGATAACAGCCAGATGTCCTATTACTTGAAGGGGGAATTGGTGACTTTGATGCTGGATTTGCTCATTCGGGAACGACACCAAAATCAACGTTCCTTTGATGACGTTTTACAGACCATGTGGTATGTGTTTGGCCGGGAAGAAATTGGTTTTACCCCAGCACAATTGCAAGCAGTGATTACTAAAGTAGCGGACACGGACTTAACCGAATTTTTCCACACCTATCTCCACACCACGGCGGAACTTCCCCTCAACGATTACCTGCAACCCTTTGGTCTGTGTATTAAACCGGTGCAGGAAGATTTACCCCCCTATTTGGGCATTAAGGTGAAATCGGAGGCTGGCCAGGAAAAAATCACCTTTGTGGCTGCCCATTCTCCCGCCGCCATGGCTGGCATTAGCCCCCAGGATTTGTTGCTGGCGATCGATGGTGTACGGGTTGGGGCCGAACAGCTTTCCCTACGGCTGAAAGACTACCAAGCCAATGATATGATTCAGTTAACGGTGTTTCATCAGGATCTTTTGCGGACGGTGGATGTGGTGCTGGCATCTCCCCAAGCAAACCGTTATGAAGTGGTGCCCATGGCCGACCCCTCGGACAGCCAACTTCAAAATCTGGCGGGCTGGCTGGGTGAATCCTAATGCCCTGGAAAACACGGGTAGCACATTATTCCCCTTTGGATGACTGGGGTTAAGTCCAGGGAGTACAAGTCTTTTTTTTGATTTTCTGATGCACAAGTTTTTGCCGATCGCCTACTTTGAAGATAAGTTTGTCCCGTTTGAGGATGCCAAAATATCCGTTGCTACCCATGCCCTCCACTATGGGACGGCGGCCTTTGGGGGTTTACGGGGCATTCCCGACCCTGAAGATCCGGGCACCATTCTACTATTTCGCCTGGACCGCCACGGCGATCGCCTGAGTAAGAGTGCCAAGTTTTTGCACTACGACATCAGTGCGGAAAAAATCAAGGAAGTTATTGTTGATTTCGTCAAGAAAAATCAGCCCGATAAATCCTTTTACATCCGCCCGTTGGTGTACAGTTCCGGTCTGGGCATTGCCCCCCGCCTGCACAATCTGGAGAAAGATTTCCTCGTTTATGGCTTGGAAATGGGGGATTACCTGGCCGCCGATGGGGTTAATTGCCGCATCAGTTCCTGGTACCGCCAGGAGGACCGTAGTTTTCCGTTGCGGGGCAAAATTAGTGCTGCCTACATTACCTCTGCTTTGGCCAAAACGGAAGCGGTGGAATCGGGCTTTGATGAAGCCATTTTGATGAATTCCCAGGGTAAGGTCTGTGAAGCCACCGGCATGAATATTTTCATGGTGCGCCAGGGGCAAATTATTACCCCCGGTAATGAGCAGGACATCCTTGAAGGAATTACCAGGGACAGCATTCTCACCATTGCGGCGGATTTGGGTATCCCCACCTGCCAGCGGCCCATTGATAAATCGGAGTTGATGATTGCCGACGAAGTCTTTTTGAGCGGTACTGCGGCAAAAATCACCCCGGTTAAACGGATTGAAAACTTCACCCTCGGTGGCGATCGCCCGATTACGGAAAAGTTACGCTCTGTATTGACAGCGGTGACGGAAAATCGGGAACCCAAATATCAAGATTGGGTGTTTAAAATTCCTTTGAATGGCTAGTTTTTCCCGGCAAGATTAGCGCATTTAGACCGAACTTAAAGAATTAGAGTTAACCCATGTTGGATCAAAGCCAAGTTCAAAAAATTGCCCACCTGGCCCGTTTGGATATTACCCCAGAGGAAGAAAGCCAATTTGCTTCCCAGCTCAGCAGTATTTTGGACTACTTTGACCAATTGAGTGAACTGCCCACCGAAGGAGTGGAACCCACCACCAGGGCCATCGAGTTGAGCAACATTGTCCGGGGCGATCGCCAGATTAGTTGGGACGGAGACAATGCGGCCACCACCCGACAAGCCCTGCTGGACAACGCACCAGAACCGGAGGGAGACTTTTTTCGAGTCCCCCGTATTATGGGCGGTGACGACGCCTAATTGAGTCTGATTACTGAGTAGGGATTAAGGTTCTTCCCCCTTGACCGACTTGCCTAGGGAGCCTGCCAAATTTTTTTGTGGTAAGCCGTGGGTTCAATGTAAGTATCGATCCATTCCCCATGGCTGTGGCCGTGGTCGTGACCATGGTGGTGATGTCCGTGACCATGGCTGTGATCATGACTATGGCCATGGCCTTGGCTTTTAAAAGCAAGGCGAAACTTACAGGCCTCACAATTCATGGCCACCTGCCCTAATTGGGTTTCAATTTCCCGTTCCCGCACCAACGCCAATAACTCCGGTTGAATGCCCATTTCCGCCAGGGACTGAACTTCAATCTCCGGGAAAGCGGCCCGTTGCTCCTCCGTGATGGTGAAAATTTTCTTCACCAAAGCCCCCATGAACAAAAAGTAGGGCAAAACAATAATGCGCTTGGGCTGATATAACCTAGCTCGACGGAACCCCTCTTCCAAGCGGGGATGACTAATGCCAATGAAACAGGTTTCCACGGTTTGGTAACCACTGCCTTCCCAGAGCATGCGGGCCATTTTATACACATCACCATTGGCATCGGGATCGCTGGAACCCCGACCCACAAACAACAGCACCGTATCTTGGCGGTCAATACCCCTGGGGTTGGCCTCGGGACTATCTAACTGACTTAACCTGGCCTTCCACAAATCAAGAATGGCTGGGGTAATGCCAAAATGACGACCGTAGGAAAAACTAATCTGGGGATGGGCTTCACGACTGCGGTCTAGCTCATTGGTCACATCGAATTTGTTATGGCGGGCCGCAAATAGCAAAATGGGTAGGGCAGAAATTTCCCTAAAGCCCTGGTCCACACATTGCTGTACTCCAGCCTGAATATTGGGCTCCGTCAACTCCAAAAAACAGGGAATCACCGGTCGGGAATGGTCCAATGCTTGGTACTGGGCGACGAAATCTAAAAACGTTTGGCGACCGTCTTCGTCCCTCGTACCGTGGCCAATCATCAGTAGGGGTCTTTGGTAAGGCAGGGGGGGAAGCTCAAGCTCAGGAAAAAGGGAAACAGAGGCGGGCACACTGGTTAAGGTCATTAGAATGATTGACTGATAAATAACAAAAAAGTCGAGCTAGGCCCACCGCATCCAGGGAAGTTCAGGGGATCGCTGAAGAAGCATCACAACGGACAGCATCCAGGCCTAGACGGGACAACCGGCAGAGCAATTGCGGTAAGTTGATTGGGCGGATTTGACCCCAGCCATGGCTCATTATGCCAGGGTTACTTGGTACTGGACTATGCCCAGGGAGAGCATCAGCGCCACCAACCTCAACTGTTTTCCACTGGAGCGAAGATGTTTAAGCTTTTGGGCAGACATTTAACTTCCACTGGAGTAGTACCAATGATTTCACCATCAACGACAATTTTTTGCGGGGGGTTGGTTGTAACTTTAATCCTTTCTCCATAGAGGTGCACCACGTTTTCATTGTCGGTGGGATTTTTTGACAGGGCGGAGGTGAAGAGGTTGGTTACCACCCGCAGACCCTGCAATGCTGTTTGGCTACTGGCCACGGTGATATCGAGCAATCCATCGGTGAAAGATACCTGCCCTGCTCCTTGGGCAAAGACGGAAGTGGGAGGGGCCGCATTGGCGATCGTAATGGCGCTGGCTTCCATGGTGGTGGTTTCCGAATCAATTTCGATCTGGGCTTCAAACAATTCCTGTTCCCTAGCCTGTTGAATACCCGCAAAAATGTAGGCCATTACCCCCAAATTATTTTTTAGTTCCCGGTCTGCTTTCTCCACCATTTCCGCTTCAAAGCCGACCCCCGCCAACAAGAGCATGGGAATGTCATTGCACAGTGCTGTATCTACGACCTTGGTAATGCCCCGGTTGATGGTTTCACAGGCCCCGACAATTTGGGTAGGAATGCCCAAGGCCACGGAAAAAGCGTTGGCGGTACCCCGGGGAATAATCCCCAGAGGAATGCCGGTGTCGATCAGGGCGGCCGCTACGCCGGATACGGTGCCATCACCACCGGAGGCAATGATAAAGCTGTCCCCTTCTCCATTGGAGTGCTCATTGGCAGATTTGATTGTTTTAACAATTTCCCTGGCCTGGTCGGTAACGTTAACATCGGCACTAGTAAAAATAATTTTGAGATTAATTTCCGACTGTAAATGCTCTTTAATTAAATCTAGTTCCCGTTCCACATTGCCCTGCCCTGCCACGGGATTAAAAATTAGATGGCCAGTTTTAGTTTTACCCAATAGTTTAATTACTGCTTTGGCGGTGGCTAAATTAATGGCCAGGGGAACGTTGTACACTTCACAAAGTCGCAATAGGGGCCGGATATCTGGCTCGTGGGGTTGGGCATAGAGGGGATCAATGAGGAAAATGACAGCAGCAATGGTCCCATCGATAATTTTGGTAGCAATTTGGGTGTCCCCCCCCAGGGCCCCATGGGAAACGGTTTCCACGGCTAAGCCGGTTTTGTTGCTTACCAACTCCCCCGTTTGGCCAGTGGCGATGAGGTCATAGCGAGAGAAAAGGGATTTGTGTTGTTGGACAAAATTAACCAGAGCGTCTTTTTTGTTGTCGTGGGCAATGAGGGCTATCTGGGCGGCCATGGTGTTTCCCGATGGTGGAATGGAGAGTTGGAGAGTTACTTTAAATTCATGGGTTCAGATTCACAATGGTAATGGAAACAGCCTTTAGCCGTATGGATTCGGTTCAGTCGCCGGTTATTCCGGTGGTGGGACAGTGGATTGCCGATTCCCCAGGCACAATTTCCCTCGGCCAAGGGGTGGCTTTTTACCCTCCCCCGGAAGAGGTGGCCGTGGCAGTAAGGGAAAGTCTGGGACAGGCTCCTTTGCACCAGTATCAGCCAGTGGCGGGCATACCAAGCTTAATTTCTGCTTTGACGGAAAAGTTACAACGGGATAACGGCGTCAATGTATCTTCTGACCAAGCTGTGGTGGTGACGGCCGGGGCCAATATGGGCTTTTTAAATGCAGTGCTGGCTATTACGGAGGTGGGAGATGAAATTATTCTCAATACTCCGTACTACTTCAACCATGAAATGGCCGTCAGAATTGCGGGATGTCGGCCAGTGTTGGTGCCCACCAATGATCAGTATCAACTCCAACCGGATCTCATTGCCCAGGCGATCGCCCCCCGGACGAGGGCGGTGGTGACCATTTCCCCCAATAATCCCACCGGAGCTATTTATCCAGAGGCGGATTTGCGGGCGGTGAACCAACTTTGCCGGGAGCGGGGCATTTACCATATCCATGACGAAGCCTACGATTATTTTGCCTACGACCAAACCCCGATTTTTTCCCCTGGGGCCATGCTGGGTAGTGGCAGCCATACCATTTCCCTCTATAGCTTTTCCAAAGCCTACGGCATGGCTGGTTGGCGAGTTGGTTATATGGTCATTCCCCAGGAGCTATTGCTAGCGGTCAAAAAAATTCAGGACACCAATCTGATCTGCCCGGTGGTGGTTTCCCAATATGCGGCCCTTGCTTGTTTACAGGTGGGCAAGGCTTATTCAGCACAATTTTTACCGGAGATGGCCGCCTGCCGCCAACAATTACTGGCAGTATTAGGTCAATTGTCTGACCGCTGTCGTTTAGTGGTGCCCCAGGGAGCTTTTTACTGTTTGCTGGAGGTTGATAGCCCCTTGGCGGATTTAGAGCTAGTGAAAAGGTTAATTGATGAGTTTAAGGTGGCGGTGCTACCTGGCTCTACCTTTGGCATAGAAACTGGTTGCTATCTTCGCATTGCTTATGGTGCTCTGCGGCGGGACACGGCCAGCACTGCCATGGCCAGATTGGAGCAGGGGTTAAAACATATCGGTTGAACGATGCCATCCCCACGGTAGGGCGGCCTAGAACCAGGCATTTACCCATCTGCCTACGAATGTTTGATTTTGTCCGGGCTTAAGGATTGTTCTGGGTTTTTTGCGGCAAATTTCTCGCTTTGTAGAACAATTCTAAACTTTGGCGATCGCCGACGTAACGCCAATGCCAAGGTTCGTAGGCAATGCCCTGGGGATTATCCGGGGGGAAAGATAGTTCAAAGCTGTATTTGGCTGCATTATTTTCTAACCAATCAAAAGCTTTGGTTTGGGCAAAGGTTTCGCTTAAATGGGTCGCTTGGGCACTACCATCACCGATATCCACCGCATAGCCAGTGTGATGTTCGCTATAACCGGGGGGCGCACTGACTTCGGCCCGCTGACGGGCTTCCTGATTGCGCTGTTGTTTGATAGCAAAAAAAAGTTGTTCCTGCTCAGTCACAGTGCGAAAGGCGGAAATGGGCACTAGGGAAATGCCTTGGGCCTTCGCGTCCCGCTGCATACGCAAAAATTGATCAGCGGCAGCCTGGCGTAACTTTAAGCGACCGTCGGGGGTGATATTTTTCAGGTCTCCCAGGGGGGCTTCTTCATAGGGCAGGTGCCCCAATAGATTATCAATGGGGGTTGCAGTGGGGGTAGGGCTCGGTTCCGTCACCACTTCCGGTGTGGGCTGGGGCCTGGGCCACAGGGCCAACAACGTTAGTAAAGCCAGAATGATGATCCCCAAACCGGCCGCAATTAATTTCAGCGGTGGGGGGGACAGGACTTGGGACTGGGGCGACTCCGCCGGACTGTCCCGAATTACTTCCGGGATGTCATCCTGGTTGACGTTAAAGGAAGATTTTGGTTTGTTACCCATGCAGTTGGCGATCGTTGCGGCTCAATGCTTGGCCCCATTGTGCCAGACAATGTCTGGGTTCTTCCATAGCCCCGTCATCAGTTTTTCTGCTTCATCACTTTGCTCCTAGATCCACCGCTAGGCGATGGGCACAGGCAAAACCGGAAAAGGCAACGGCGTTTAAACCTTGCCCCGGAAAGGTGCTGTCTCCGACGCAATATAATCCCGGTATGGCGGTGCGGTTAAAGGGCATGGGCAGTAAACCCGGTAAGCGACGGCGGGGAATGGGGCCGTAGGTGCCATTTTGTCGGCCTAGAAAGCGACGGTGACTGCGGGGAGTGCCGATTTCCATATAATCTAGCGCTCGGTCCAGGCCGGGAAAAATGGCTTCCAGGCGGTCAATTAATTTGCCAGCATCAGCTTCTTTTTTTGCTTCATATTCCTGCGGGGAAAGATTTTGCCAGGGTTCGAGCCAACTGGGGGTGAAAGTGTGGATGATGTGGTAACCGTCCGGAGCTAAGCTGGGGTCCAGGAGCGTGGGAATGGAGACAAAAATGGTGCCTTGTTCCTTTTCCAAATCGTCCCAATTCTCCAACAAAATGTGGTGGCATTCTGTGCCGGTGGGTAATAAATCCGCTGAGACTCCCAGATGTAAACTCAGGAAACTAGGAGACTGTTGGTAATTTTTGCGCCACCTTTTTTCTTTCCCAGGTAGGGGCTGCTCTGCCATCAATGACCCGAACGTGTCCCAGCGGGTAGCATTGGAGACAATGCGGCGGCCATAAATTTTTTCGCCGTTGGCCAGTTCCACCCCGATCGCCTGGTTATTTTCTTGGATGATTTTGGTTACCCTAGCGCCGTAGCGAATTTTGCCACCGAATTTTTCCAGTCCGGTCACTAAACTTTCAGCAATTTTTCCCACGCCTCCCTTGGGATAGTTAATGCCTCCATAATGGCGATCGGAAAAGACCATGCCAGCATTGATCATGGGGGTTAAATCCGCCGGTACCACCGACCAGCAGTAACATTCCATATCAATAAATTTCAGCAAATCTGGGTCTTGGATGTGGCGGCGGGCAATGTCTCCCACATTTTTGGGTAAATATTTCACTAGACCCAAGCAGGCCCCTGGATGCTGAAAAAATACCCGCATCAGGTAACGGGGTTCCTCCAGGGAAAGTAATTCCATGGCGTTGAGGCAGTTAAATACTTGCCAACATTCATCATAGAAATTGCGGATACCCTGGGCTTCCTGGGGAAATTTGGCAATTAACTCCTGTAAAAAAGCTTCGTACTCCCGATGAACTTTGAGGTCTAGTCCCCCCGGCAGATGGTAATGGATTTGCACTGGGTCGGGGAGAGTTTCCAGGGATTGCCCAACGGCAGCTAAAGCCCTAGTGAGCAAATTGGTGGTGCCCCGATCGCCAAAGCCAAAAATCATCGAGGCCCCCACATCGAAGCGGTAACCTTCTCGCTCAAAGTAGCCCGCACTGCCACCAGGGATGAGGTAACGTTCCAACACCAACACCTGTAAACCCTTGGAGGCCAACTGGGTGGCGGTGACCAATCCCCCAATGCCAGAGCCAATTACTATTGCGTCGTAGGAAGGGGAAACAGTCATAGTTTCTTGGTCGAGTTAGGTTAGGGCAAACGGTTGAGGATGCAACAACGGAGCAATCCAACTAATCAGTTTAAGGTTTTGCCGCCAAAAAAACAGGGAGCACCCGATCGCCGAGCCACCCCCTACTGAATCCTTGAGAAGAGAACACTGTGAAATCACTATACAGATTAATGAAAATAATTGTCAATACTGTTAAGAAAATTTTTAGTCCACCATGGTTGGCCTTGTTTTCCAGGGTTGCACCAAAGACTGGGCCAAGGCGATCGCCCGCTGGAGTAAATCAGGATAATCTTCCAAGTGAATGGGGGCAAGGAGATCCTGTTGCCTAGCCTCCGCCTCCTGTAATACCGGGGCAATGAGGACACGGGCCCCACCGCCAAAGGCAACACCGTTAATGAGTCTTTTTTCCCTACCCTGGGCCTGAGGGGAATTTTTGCCCCTGAGCTTGGTGATGGTGTGGCCATTGGTGCCACCGGCCAACTGCACAAACCCCGGCAAATCAGATTTTAAAACCTGATCAGCATACTGAAGGCACAGATGGGTAGTGCCCCGGCCAATGTCCCCGCTCATGGGGCGTCCATCGGTTTGCCAAATCAAGGGGATCGTTAATTGCCCCAGCCAATTTGCAATACTCTGCAAATACTGCACCGCCTGGCCATGGTACGGACAACTAATGGCGATCGCCTGGAGTTGGGGCAAAACCGGTTGCAAATTCTGCCAAAGCTGTTGAAATTGCTCGCCATGGCCCACCTGGGTATGGATTTCCAAGGCAGCGATTTGTCCCGATTCCAACCAAGGGAGCAGGCTAGTCACCGTTGCTTGATGAGAATATGTGGTAATAATTCCCTGGGGACAGATGGGTAAACAGCGGCCGCAACCGTAACACTTTTCCGCCCACACCCCTGTGGAGGCAACGTCATCACTACTATTGGCGATCGCCCAGGCAGGACAAACTAGAGCACAGGGCCGGGGACAATCCGGAGGGCATTTTTGGGGGTCAAACTGGGCTTTGCGGAAATGGGGGTCTTCTCCATCATTTAGGCTGACCATTAACCAAGGGGGCTCGGATAGGCGTTCAAACCGCTCAAGTTGATGAGCGGGGGAATGGGCTAATGACAAAGCCACTCCAATGCCTTCCTGGGCTACCCGCACCACCGCCGGATCCGCCGCTAAGTCAATGCAGTCCACCCCCGCCAATGTGTAGACCAGGGCTAAATTCCGAATAGCAGTTAAATCCTGATAACTAGCCCCACAAATCAATTTTACCCAGCGTCCTTGCTCCAGGGATTGCCTAGGGCCTGGGTATTGCTGGGCCGGGGAATTGTGTATTTTCCCAGGGATAATTGAAATTTTGCTACTTGTCACAGAACCAAAGCACTCCCTGGCACGTCAACCATGCCTAGAGCAATTCACGGAAACGTTTAGGGTAAACTATATCCTACAACTGAGTTCGAGAACCTTCTGCTGTCGGGCGGATAGTGGAAGCAAAAGTAAAATGCCTGTGGATTCGGTCTGACTAGGTTTAGCCTGTCAAAAGTCTAAACCCGGTTAAGAGGAGTAGAAACAGGAATCTCCGTTCCTGCCGATGGGTTTGGAGGGAGAACGTCCACAGTCCCAGGGGCGGTACAGATAGTTTTCTTGTTCCGACATTGGGTAAAATTGCTCGCGGGAAATCTTTTCCACGCCTCAAATTTGAGTAAGTTTAATTTGATTTGGCCATTGCTGTAACAGCCGGAACCGCCTGGGGAAACTGGGTTATGCCGCGGTTTTCCCATGGGGGCGCAGAGAAGTCCACCTATCCTTGTTTTGCCATTTTGCCCATGTCTAGCACCGACATTAGTCAGCTCCAACCCGCCGATAAAAGGGACGTAATTGTTTACCAACCCTATTACCCGGACAAAAACAAACAGAAGTTATTGCCCTTGGCCCTTGGTCTTTATCAATTGGGCCAAGTAGAAGGGGCCCGGCGCATTGAGGGGGGAGAAAATCTTTCCTTTGTGGCCACTTGGTTTGTGTCCCGCCTCCCGTCGGAATTGACTCGGTGTCGTATGCAATTCGATGGCCAGGCAGATTTGAGTTATGAAATGACTGTGCTCAATTCTGAGTTTATGGATTATCTGATCGACCTAATTGCGGGATACGAGGAGAGTAAAAATATTGACTTTCCGCAAAATTTCTACCGTAAGCTTTTACGGCTGGATGATGCCTCGGCCGTTTAGTCAGTCATAGTAGTGCGTGCCACTAGTCCTGGGCAATGGGGCTTAAGTTATGCGGGAGCATACTGTGACCATGGCCATTGGGTATCGATCAAGCCAGTTTTTTAACAATGCCGTCGCTAAATTAATCGAAATAGCCCAGCAGTCAAATTTTTTCACCTAGTCCATCTAGTCAGGAGCGTTCCCGTGGTCAATTCACCCCAATGTTTATTAGTCGGGTCTTTGGAGCCCTACAGCGGCAAGTCGGGGATTATTCTCGGTTTGGCTCGACTTTTGCAACAACAGGGTATGGCGATCGCCTACGGCAAACCCATTGGCACGGCCATGACGAAGGCAGCGGTGGCCCTAGAGGAAGCGGACATTGAATTTATTAGCCAGAGTTTGGAGTTGGCACCAGCCCAAGTGCGTAAACCCCTGGTATTTTTGGACGAAGAGACCATTACCCGACGCCTCCAAGGGCAAGACCAAACTAACTATGCTGAAGCTCTGCAAGCCTCTATTCAGGATCTAACAGCGGATTTGGTTTTGTTGGAAGGCCCAGGCAATCTCTGGGAAGGTAGTTTGTTCGGGCTTTCCTTTTCCGAATTAGCAGCCAAGATTAACGCAGCGGTGCTGTTGGTGGGTCGCTACCACTCTCCTTTGGTGGTGGATGGGCTGCTCAAAGCTCGACAGACCTTGGGAGATAGCCTCAAGGGGGTGGTAATAAATGATATTCCCCTAGAAGCCCTGCCGGAGACGAAGGACTTGGTCAAGCCTTTTCTGGAAAGTCATGGCATTGCTGTGCTCGGCCTATTGGCGGAAGACCGTTTACTCAGAAGCGTCAGTGTGCGGGAACTGGCCCATCAACTGAATGCCAAAGTTCTCTGTAGTGAAGAGCATCTGGATTTGATGGTGGAGAGCCTCACCATTGGAGCGATGAACGTCAACTCCGCCCTGGAATATTTCCGTCAAGGGGAAAATAAAGCTGTGGTCACCGGTGGCGATCGTACCGATTTACAATTGGCCGCCCTGGAAACCTCCACCAGTTGCCTAATTTTGACTGGCCACGCCGGGCCCCAACCCCTGATTATCAGCCGGGCCCAGGATTTAGAAATTCCCATTCTCTCTGTGGACCAAGACACCCTGACCACCGTGGAAATTGTGGATCAAGCCTTTGGCAATGTGCGCCTCCAAGAACCGGTTAAGGTGCAATGTATCCAACAATTGATGGCCACCCATTTTGATCTCCAAGCCTTCCAAGAAATCATGGCCAAAGATTAGTCTGGTCTATTTTTTATTTGAAGTCTGTCGAAAAAATCCTAGTTTGCCCCTAAATCCCTCCATACTAAGGAACTTTTCTCTAGTCTCCCCCCAAGCTTCGGAGCACTGAGGGGCTGTTAAAACAATCTTTTGGGAGCGGTGTTTGGGAAAGTTTTCTGATTAATTGTAGGCCGTGTTTATTTCTGCCAATCTGAGCCTCAGGCTACAGTGGTTTTCGGAAAATTTGTGCAATCGAAACTGCTTCATCATGGGTAAATAAATAATCCAAAAAAGCCTGAGCAACAATGGATAATTGCTTCGATTTTTGATAAACAATATACCAATGCTTTTGTAGGGGAAATCCTTCCACGTCTAGCACTGCTAGGGGACCATGAACTCCCTCCAATGCCAGGGAATACAACGATAAAATGGAGATTCCCAGGCCCCCATAAACCGCTTGCTTTATGGCTTCATTGCTACTAATTTCCATCTCTACATTCATCTGTAGGCGATTTTCATTGAAAAATTCCTCCACTGCCATCCTAGTTCCTGAACCGGACTCCCTCATGATCAGAGGTTCCTGGATTATTCTTTCCAAAGAAATTCTCTTTTCATCGACTAAAGGATGCTGACGGGAGGCAATGACCACCAGGGGATTTTCTAAAAAGTGACGGATATTAATATCAAGACTAGAAGGCGGTTTTCCCAAAAAGTATAAGTCGTCTAAATTATTCGCCAAACGCTCTAAAATTTGCTGACGATTGCCAATTTGTAGAGAAATGGAAATACCGGGATATTGTTGACGGAATTCTCCTAAAAGTCGTGGGACAAAATATTTACCAGTGGTAATGGTGGCTAGGCGCAGGTTACCTTTTTTTAATCCCTGGAGATCGGCAATCACTTCCTGCAACTGATCAAGACAAAGGCCAATGTTTTCACTGGCTTGTAAAACCGCCTGCCCCGCTTCGGTCAAATAAATTTTTCGGCCAATTTGTTCATACAGCGGTACCCCGATCGCCTTGGTGAGTTGCTTCATCTGCTGGGAAACGGTGGGCTGGGTCAGGAATAACTCCTCCGCCGCTTTGGTGAAACTCCCCGTTCTGGCGATCGCCGCAAAAACCTCAAATTGGTGGAGGGTGGCATTTTTCATAGTGGCTCACATTTATAGACTACTTCTATAGATTACATAAAAAATTGGGTATTTATCTATTTTTAGGATTCCTTAATAATCAGAACATTCAAGTCCCCTTGGATTAGTCATTGTCCTCGGGCAGGCAGTCTAAAGCGTCCCTTGGTTTACCTAGCCTAGGAGCCCCAGTGCTCTTCCGTAAACCAGGGATATCCATGGCGCTTATTCCATTTTTCTGTCTGCCTTTTTTCATAGAAAATATCAATCAAAGTTATGGGATCATTCAATCGACGTAAATTCTTGCTCACCTCCGCAGCCACCGCCACAGGGGCTTTATTTCTGAAGGGTTGCACGGGCAATCCCCCCGATCCCAACGCCGCCGGCACTGGCACTAGCCCTTCCCCCCAAGCGGCCGGGGATATCAGCCCAGAAATGATGCCCGAAACCCCCAATATTAAACTGGGCTACATTCCCATTGTGGAATCCGCTCCGTTGATCATTGCCCAGGAAAAGGGTTTCTTTGCCAAATATGGCATGACCGGGGTGGAAGTTTCTAAACAAGCCAACTGGGCCTCCGCTAGGGACAACGTCACCATTGGTTCCCAGGGGGGCGGTATTGATGGCGGCCAATGGCAAATGCCCATGCCTCACCTGATTACGGAAGGGATCATCACCAACGGCAACAAGGTGCCCATGTATGTCCTGGCGCAATTGATTACCCAGGGAAATGGTATTGCCGTGGCACCAATGCATGAGGGCAAAGGAGTAAACCTTGATATCTCCAAAGCGGCAGACTATATCAAAGGTTTCAACAAAACCAATGGCCGCAAATTTAAGGCCGCCCACACCTTCCCCAACGTTAACCAAGATTTTTGGATTCGTTACTGGTTTGCAGCCGGGGGTGTTGATCCCGACACTGACATTGACCTTCTGGCTGTGCCTCCCGCGGAAACAGTTCAGGGTATGCGCAACGGCACCATGGACGCTTTTAGTACTGGAGATCCCTGGCCCTATCGCATTGTGACAGAAAATATTGGCTACATGGCGGCTTTAACTGCCCAAATTTGGCCCTATCACCCAGAAGAGTACCTCGCCATTCGAGCGGATTGGGTAGATAAAAATCCCAAGGCAACCAAAGCATTGCTGAAAGGAATTATGGAAGCCCAACAGTGGATTGATGATCCCCAAAATCGTCCTGAAGTTGTCCAGATTGTATCCGGCAGAAACTATTTCAATGTTCCCCCCACCATTTTAGAGTCTCCCTTCAAAGGTCAATACACCATGGGAGATGGTCAGCCGGCCATTGATGATTTCCAAAAAGGTCCCCTCTACTGGAAGGACGGCATTGGCAATGTTTCTTATCCCTATAAGAGCCATGATTTATGGTTCCTAACGGAGAGTATGCGCTGGGGTTTCCACAAAGATGCCATTCCTGATTTCGATACAGCTCAAAAGATTATTGACAAGGTCAACCGGGAAGATATATGGCGAGAAGCGGCAACGGAAGCAGGGTTTACAGCCGACATTCCTAGCAGTACTTCCCGAGGCGTAGAAACCTTCTTTGATGGCATTACCTTTGACCCGGCTAATCCATCGGCTTATCTGCAAAGTTTGACAATCAAAAAAGTCTAACTAGCTATCAATTAAGCCATTTCACTGTTGATGATTAATCCATTACTATCAAGGAGACAATAATGACCACTACCATTCCCCAAAGGAAAAATCGGGCTACGGGGACCAATCCCTTACAAAAGTTTTGGCGCAAGCGTCGAGGCGATATTTTGCCCCCCATAGTCGGAATTTTAGGCTTTTTGTTGTTGTGGCAATTAATTTCCACGGCGGGTCTAATTAAACTTCCTCCCCCTAGTAGTTTGTGGACAGATCCCCGTACCCGTACCCTGTTGATGTATCCCTTTTACGACCGAGGGGGGTTGGATAAGGGGTTGTTTTGGCAAACCCTAGCAAGTTTGGGGCGGGTAGCCCAGGGCTATTCCCTAGCAGCCATTGTCGGCATCAGCATGGGAATTTTGGTGGGGACTCAACCCTTGGTAGATAAGGCCCTTGATCCGATTTTTCAATTTCTGCGCATGGTCGCTCCGTTGGCTTGGGTTCCCATTGCCTTGGTAGCTCTGCAGCAGAATCAACCGGCGGCAATTTTTGTTATTTTTATCACTTCAGTGTGGCCGATTTTAATTAATACGACGGAAGGGGTAAAACAGATTCCGCAGGATTATATTAATGTGCGCAAAGTATTGCGTTTGTCTCCCCAAAAGTTTTTCTTTAAAATTCTTATTCCCTCAGCACTACCTTATATTTTTACCGGCTTACGTATTGCCATTGGCTTAGCTTGGTTGGCAATTATTGCAGCGGAAATTGTGATGTCGGGCATTGTCGGTATCGGCTTTTTTATCTGGGATGCCTATCAACAGAACTACATCAGCGAAATCATCTTGGCAGTGTTTTATATCGGTGCGGTGGGTTTACTCCTAGACCGGGGCATTGCCTATCTCCAAAAGTTAATTGCCCCAGGACAGTAACAAACTCGCTGACCCCAGGAGGTTAACAATTTGCCTTGGAGAAAAAAAGAGACCATGAGCTTTTTTATTCACCGCTAACTATACACGATCAAAATTAGAGGAATTCATCGCAATGAAACAACATCGATTCACTTGGCTCGCAGGATTTGCCACCGTTACTAGCCTAACCACATTCCCTGGTTCCGCTGGGGCTCAGATGCTGTACGAGGATGTCGATCCCATGGCAATTACTCCAGTGCAGGAACTGACTACTTTGCTGGACCAGCCCATGGGCCAAGTGACATCGGTTTCGGAGTTGCGGGATGTTCAACCAACGGATTGGGCCTATGAAGCCTTAAAGAGTTTAGTGGAGCGTTACGGTTGCATTGTGGGTTACCCCGATCGCACTTTCCGCGGCGATCGAGCCCTAAGTCGTTGGGAATTTGCTGCTGGGCTCAATGCCTGTATGAATACCATGGAGCGGTTACTGCAAGAAAATGTAGCTGTGATCAAGGCGGACATTGAGAAGCTCCAACGGTTAGCCCAAGAGTTTCAGACGGAACTTAGTGCTTTGGGGGCCAGGGTGGATAACTTGGAAACCCGCACAGCCTACCTGGAAGACCATCAATTTTCCACCACCACTAAACTGAATGGGGAAGTGATTTTCTCCATCAGTGGTGCCACCGGAGGAGAACCGGACGCCGACTCTGCCCAGATAGTTTTTAACGATCGGGTGCGCCTAAACCTAACCACCAGCTTTACCGGCAAAGATGCCCTGATTACGGGGCTACAGGCCTACAACTTTACCGCTGGCAATCCTATTACCGGGACAGGGAGTGTGGCGGAAACCCTCTTTCCCAATGATGCCTCCATCTTGGGTGAAGGCATGACCAGTTTCAACTATGAACCTCAGTTTGCTGGTTTTAACCCCCAAAATCTCCAACCCAGCTGTGGCAACAACAGTGTCTGTCTGTACAAATTGCTCTACATCACCCCGGTAGCAGATAATTTCACCGTCTTCGTTGGGCCCAAAGCGGAAGTCACCGATGCATTTCCCACCATTGTCCCCTTTGCCAGTGAAGGACAGGGCACTCTTTCCCGGGCTTTCGCCATCAACCCCGTACTACGGGTCTCAGGGGGAACCACAGAAACGGGCTTAGCTTCGGCCGCTGGCTTCATCTACAAACCCAATGATGTGGTAGATTGGCGGGCACTTTATGGCTCTGTCAACGCTGCTATTCCCCAAAATGAAGGTTTTCCCGGTACGCCCCTCGGTGCGGGTCTATTCAACGGCAGTTTTGTGGCGGCAACGCAATTAACCCTTTATCCCACCGAAAATCTGGATCTTGGTTTGAACTATGCCTACAGCTACCACCAGATCAATATTTTAGGTACGGGACTGACAGGGGCGGCGGCAGGAACTCTCGGGGGTTTACCGTTGACAACCCCAGTTAACGTTAATTCCGTAGGTGCGACCCTAACTTGGCGCATTAACCCCAGCATTTACTTCACCACCTATGGTGCTTACTTTATGGTGGATCAAGCTAACAGCGGTTCTGCCTTTACCAATCTTGCTAGTTGGATGGCTGGGCTTTATTTCCCCGATGCCTTTGCGGAGGGCAACACGGCGGGTTTGATGTTTGGTCAACCCCTCACCAGGGTTGGGGCCGGTAATGGAGCAACGTTAACACCTGACAATATCAGCAACCGGGCGATTCCCTACCAAATTGAAGCCTTCTATAACTACAAGATCAACAACAATCTCAGCATTACCCCCGGTGCGTTTGTCATTTTCAATCCCGAAGGCGATTCCAGTAATAGTACAACCGGTGTCTTTGCCCTACGAACGACGTTTACGTTTTAATCGCTATCGCCCCAATTATTTTGTCCCTATTAATCAATCGTTTGAGTCGCTATGAGCCTTTTTGTTGCTGTTGACAATATCGATAAGGTTTTTTCCCTCACAGATGGGGGGCAGTACGTTGCCCTCAAGGGAATTAATTTGGAAATTAAAAAGGGGGAATTTGTCTCCCTGATTGGTCACTCCGGCTGTGGCAAATCAACTCTGCTCAATATGATTGCCGGGTTGGACCTGCCCAGTGAAGGCATTGTCACCCTGGAAGGTAAGCGGATCAATCAGCCAGGGCCGGACAAGATGGTGATTTTCCAAAACTATTCTTTACTGCCTTGGTTGACGGTGAAGCAAAATATTGCCCTCGCTGTGGATGAGGTCATGAAGGGGGCACCGGCGGCGGAACGTAAAGCCATTATTGAGGAACACATCAATTTGGTGGGCCTAGGCCAGGCGGTGGATAAACGACCCAGTGAATTGTCCGGGGGCATGAAACAACGGGTGGCGATCGCCAGGGCCTTGGCCATTCGGCCGAAATTATTGCTATTGGATGAACCCTTTGGGGCGTTGGATGCGTTGACCAGGGGCAATTTGCAAGAACAATTAATGCGCATTTGTGAACGATATCAAGTCACCTCGGTCATGGTTACCCATGATGTGGATGAAGCGGTGTTGTTGTCGGATCGGATTGTGATGTTAACTAATGGCCCTGGGTCTAACATTGGCGGCATTCTAGAGGTGGATATTCCCCGCCCCCGCAAACGCATGGAAGTGGTGGAACATCCCAGTTATTACAGCCTCCGCAGTGAGATTATTTATTTTCTTAATCAGCAAAAACGCATTAAAAAATTACGGGCCAAAAAAACCACGGCGATCGCCAGGCATGGGCTGGAGAAAGTCAATTTGGAATTGGGCTATGTGCCCCTAGTGGCCTCTGCGCCCTTGGTGGTGGCCCAGGAAAAGGGCTTTTTTACCAAGCATGGCTTAGATGAAGTTAGCTTAGTGCGGGAAACCAGTTGGCGGGGCATTGTGGACGGTATCGCCGGGGGCTACTTAGATGGGGCCCAAATGCCAGCAGGTATGCCCACCTGGCTGACAGCGGGGGGTTATCGGGAACAGTCCATTCCCGTGGTCAGCGCTTTGACCATGACCCGCAACGGCAACGCCATCACCCTCAGTAAAAAACTGTACGACCAAGGCATTTATACCGCTGAGGATTTTCGTCAACTCCTATTGGCCTCCGACGGCGATCCCCACACCCTGGGCATGGTCCATCCTTCCTCCATGCACAACTTGTTGTTGCGTTATTGGCTGGCGGCCCACAATATCAACCCTGACCGGGATGTACATCTCAAAACTATTCCCCCAGCCCAGATGGTAGCGGATCTAAAAGCAGGCACCATTGATGGCTATTGTGTCAGTGAACCCTGGAATTTGCGGGCCTCCATGGAAGGAGCTGGGTTTAGCATCGCCACCGATTTGGAAATTTGGCAAAATCACCCCGGTAAAGTTTTGGGAGTGCGGGAAGATTGGGCGATCGCCCACCCTAATACCCATGTGGCCCTGGTGAAAGCCCTGTTGGAAGCCTGTGCCTACTGCGCTGACCCCAACCATGAAATGGAAATTCGGGAACTTTTGGCCACCCGTCAATACCTCAGCACCAATATTGATTATATCCACCTCGGTGATCCTGACGGTCGCACCTGTAGCCTGGGCAACCCTGTGGAGTACTCCCACCATCTTTTCTTTGGCGATCAGGTCAATCGTCCTATTCGCACCGAACATCTCTGGATGATGACCCAAATGGCCCGCTGGGGAGAAATTCCCTTCCCCCGAAACTGGGTGGAGATTTTAGAGCGGGTTTGTCGAGTGGGAGTATTTAGCACCGCCGCCCGGGAATTAGGTTACGACGTCAACTATCAACGGCAACCCATCGCCTTATTTGACGGAGAAGTGTTTAACGCCGATGACCCCATTGCCTACCTGAATCAAACCATCATTCATCGCAACTTCACCATTGCCGAAGTGCACCTCAATAACCCCACCCCAACGCCGGTTTTTGCCTAGGTTCTGTCCCCAGATCCACGCCCATGACCCCTGATTATTCCTCGACAGCTAACTATGAAAACCTTAAATCCCAACCGACCCATGTCCACTTCTACCCCATTGGATGGTCCCACCGCCCCATTTTTGACCATTGAAAACGTTTCTAAGGTGTACCCCACCGCCAAAGGCCCCTATACGGTGTTAGAAAATGTCAACCTCACCGTTGATGAAGGGGAATTTATTTGCGTTATTGGCCACTCCGGTTGCGGTAAATCGACCCTGCTCAATATGGTGTCCGGTTTTGCCAACCCCACAGAGGGCTCTGTGCAGGTAGGGGGAAAAACTATTAGTGAACCCGGCCCTGACCGTATGGTGGTCTTCCAAAACTATGCCCTGCTACCTTGGTTAACTACATTAGAAAATGTCTACATTGCGGTGGATGCTGTCCACCCCAAAAAAACAGAAGCAGAAAAAAGGGCGATCGCCAAGGATCATCTGGCCATGGTGGGGTTAACTGATGCCATGGATAAAAAACCGGGGCAAATTTCCGGCGGCATGAAGCAAAGGGTTTCCATTGCCCGGGCCCTGGCTATCCGCCCGGAGGTGTTGATTTTGGATGAACCCTTTGGGGCGTTAGATGCCATTACCAAGGAGGAATTGCAGGAAGAATTACTACAAATCTGGAACGATCACCGTTGCACTGTTTTGATGATCACCCACGACATTGACGAAGCCCTTTTCCTCGCCGATCGCCTGGTGATGATGACCAATGGGCCCCACGCCAACATTGGTGAGATTATGACCATTCCCTTTGCCCGGCCCAGGGATCGAGACCGGATTATGGAAGACCCCACCTATTACCAGTTGCGTAACTACGCCCTCGACTTTCTCTATAATCGCTTTGCCCACGACGACGTGGCTTAGAAAGTTATAGGCAAGGCACTACTCCCAAATTTCGCAGGCCAGTTCCCCTGCTTTTTGGGAGTGAGGTGGACCCCAAAAGTCGGGCCACCTCAGTTGTTTTTTGGTTCCAGCGCACCAAGCCAAAGTACTTTAGAGTTAACTAAAGACTTAAAAGGGGTCATCACAGAAGTCTAGGCCCAAAGACGGTGATATTAAATAGTTTTGACTTATCTTCCCGTTCCCATTGACCGCGATAAGCGATATTGCCTGGGGTTTAGACCAGTCCACCGCTTGAAGGCACGGGCAAAGTGGGTCGAGTTTTTATATCCTAATTGGCTGGCAATATCCCCTAGTTTGACCGCCGGATCTTGCAACCAGCGAATGGTTTGCTCAAAACGAATCTGTTCGATCAAACGGGAATAGGTTGTTCCTTCTTCTAGCCATTTTGGGGTTTTGGCACAAGACGGTCAACAAAATTCACACAATGCCGTAGAAGTTATAAGATCAGGCACGCTTCTGCGTTTTTGTAGAAATTCCCTAGTAGCTTGTCAACTATTTCACCTGCCTAGTATTCATGACCCCTAAAATCCAAAGAATTAGCTTGGGAATTTTAAGTTCTTTTTTATTACCTGCGAATTTAGTTTTAGCCCAAGCTCAAGCCCAATCCCCAGAACCTTTTGCCTACCCGACCAAAGGACAAACCCAAGAACAACAACAACAGGATCATTTTGCTTGCTATAGCTGGGCAAAAGAACAAACGGGGGTTGATCCTTCCCAATTATCCCCGACTACTACAGCTCAATCTTCCCAACAGGGTCAAGTGGTAAGAGGAGCGGCTAAAGGCTCCCTGCTTGGTGTCGTGGGTGGGGCGATCAGTGGAGATGTGGGAGAAGGAGCAGAGATCGGTGCCGGACTAGGGGCTTTAGCAGGATTGTTTCGGCGACGGGAAGAAAAACATGAACAGGCTCAAGTCCAAACCCAGACCAATGAGGCTGAACAACAACAACTGCAAACCTACTACCGGGCCTGGACGGCTTGTATGGAGGGCCGCGGTTACAGCGTCAATTAATTTCTATGAAAGCGATAAAACAGGAACTTAAAAAAGTTGGCTCCCTCAGCCTTTTTTTCTTTATTGGCTATGGGTATATCGTTGTCATCATGCAGCTTTTTTTGAAGGAGTTTGCGGTTGATATTAGTGTGTTTGCCAAGGTGGTGGTTTATGCCTTAGTTTCCGCTAAATCCGTTGCCATTATGGATATGACGCCTTGGATGAATCGTTTTGCTAAATCTCCCCGTTATCTTCAAGTTCTTTACAGAACTTCGGTTTATACCCTAGCTGTTTTTGTGTTGAGTGTGATTGAAAATCTCTTTCATGCTTACCACGAAACCAAAGCCTTAATGCCTGCCCTGAAGCTATTCTTGGAGACACGCAATTTTTATCAATTTTTAGGCATTCTTCTCTGTGTTTCAACAGTATTTTTAATCCATAATATTTTCCAAGAACTTGACCAATATTTGGGTAAAGGTAATCTCAGTAAATTTTTCTTTAAACTACCGAAATCAATCGAATAAGTAAATAGACTTTATGGCTATATTTCCTAAACCATTCTGGCTCATTGGTTGGGCGATCGCCGCGTGGATGCTCCTGGGGTCAGTGGCTTGGGCCTGTCCGGATGGGATGGTGGAAATTCCAGGGGGAACCTTTCGTATGGGAGCCGACGATAATCAATGGCCAGAGGAACGATCTGCCGCCACCGTCACAGTTAGCCATTTTTGTCTGGATACCCATGAAATAACCAATGGCCAATTTGCCGAGTTTGTACAAGAGACAGGTTATCTGACTGTGGCTGAACGGCCTTTGTCGAAAGAACAATTTCCTGAACTAACCGATGAAGGGCGATCGCCGGGTTCCGTTGTCTTTCAAGCCTTATCCCCAGGGCAATCGATCACAGAATTAAGTTGGTGGCATTGGCAACCAGGGGCGAATTGGCGGCATCCGGAAGGGCCCAATAGTACGATTAAAGGTAAAGATAATCATCCCGTTGTTCATATTGCCTTTGAAGATGCCCAAGCCTATGCAAACTGGGCAGGAAAAGCATTACCAACGGAGGCACAGTGGGAATTTGCGGCACGGGGGGGCTTAAAGGACAAAATTTTTGCCTGGGGTAACACCTATAACCCTAAAAAAGCCAACACTTGGCAGGGGAAATTTCCGATTAAAAATAGCAAAGAAGATGGTTATTTGGGAACGGCTCCCGTCGGCTCTTTTCCTCCCAATGGCTATGGTTTATACGATATGACGGGCAATGTTTGGGAATGGACAGAGGACTGGTATCAATGGGGCCATGATCACCAAGCAAATCAATCCGATCCCATTGCAAATAAGGAACAGGAGAGTTTTGATCCCCGTGATCCAGGCATTGCCAAGCACGTTATTAAAGGAGGTTCCTTTTTATGTGCTCTTAATTATTGCAGTCGCTATCGTCCTTCTGCTAGGGAAGCCCAATCCCCCGATACAGGAACTTCCCACATTGGTTTTCGTTTAGTTTATAGGAGCAACCAGAAGGTATAGACTCCGCCGTTTTCCTAATTAAGCAAAAGTAAATGTTTGCTTAACCATATCAAAAAAACCATTATCACTAATTATGATCAATTTAAGCCAAAAATCATTGCTAACGTTAGGATTCGGGCTACTTTCTCTTTTCCCCATTTCCCCTATCTCCGCCGCAGAAGAAATTAAATTTTCCATTGCGCCATTCGGGGATTTTAATATTTCCGTCGATAGCTTAGAAACTTTTGCCCAGGATGGTAAAATCACCCCTGAATTTAATTTTTATGCTAAGCATCTTACCCCTGAAGAATTAACAAAATTTCGTGCATTACTCAACAAATCTTTTCCCTTAAGTTCCATAGAGGCTTTTGAATTTTTCAATACAAGCTTTGGTAAAGAAATTGTTAGACAATTAAGCTTAGCGATTAATAGTCCCCCCGATCAAAGTCAACCTTTTTTAAAAGGGGCAATAATTTCCGCCGCTGTCAATCCCAATGGCTTTAAAATTATTGATGTTCTTAAAAATTATGACAGTCCAACTCTCTACCTAGATTTAAAAACAGTTCGCAACACGATCAATGAAGCCGATTATTTATATCAGACAGCAGATCGATTGTTTGCATGGTTAGACCGTCAAGCTTTGGCTGAAACATCCCCAAATAGTTCCATTGATTTATCTGACTTATCCCAGCCAGGAAAAACGACTTGGACATCGGAAACCTTAACGATTCCTAAACCTAATCAAGATCCTTTAACTGCCTTTGTTTATCTACCCCAGGGGTTAGCCCAACCTGCTCCTGTTATCGTTATTGCCCCTGGTTTAAATTCTGATTTTCAAGCCTTAAGTTATGTGGCCAAACATTTAGCCTCCCATGGCTTTGCCACCGTTGGTATTGATTTTCCTGAGAGCGATAACGAAAGAATGCTTGATGCCTTAAAAGGTTTGGATACTTTTCCCAATCCCAATGCTTGGATGAATCAGCCTAAAGATGTGAGTTTAGTTTTAGATACGTTGGAGCAAAAAATGCAATCTGATCCCAATTGGCAGGGCAAATTAGACGTCAAAAATGTGGGGATTTTGGGTCACTCCTTGGGGGGATATACGGCAACGGCGATCGGTGGAGCGAGGGTTCAATGGCCAGATGTTTTAAAAAAATGTGCCACTTTGGATGATCCTAATCAAATCAATTTAAATCCTTCCTTACTCTGGCAATGTAAAGGAATCGAAGGTGCGCCTCCTGTAGAAAACCTTCAAGATCCCAGAATCAAGGCTGTGATTGCCATTAATCCCGTGACTAATCCCGCCTTTGGCAATGAGGGAGTTAATCAACTGTCTGTACCAATGATGTTTATTGCGGGAAGTTCCGATATTTTTGCCCCTCCTTTATCTCAACAAATTGTGCCTTTTGCGGCTCTGAATAAACAGGATAAATATTTACTTTTAGTGAAAAATTCGACTCATTTATCATTCGATCAAGGAACCGATCAGTTACCTGGTTTTATTGTAGGACCAGGACAAGAGTTAGCCTATGATTATCTCAAAAGTATTAGTTTAGCTTTCTTTAATTTGTATCTAAATCAACAGCAGGAATTTAAGCCTTATTTGACGGATACGGCAGTACAAAAAATGGGGAAAGAACCTCTTCCCTTGCATTTAATTAAATCCTTAACTCAGGAGCAACTTAATGAAGCAATTCAACCCACTAATTAAGCGCTACTCTCGCTTAATCATTGTCGGACTTTTCTGCGGGGCGATCGCCCAACCCGTTCTACGGAAGATTTAGTGGCGATCGCCTTAATTAGCAGCTTACTCAGCACCTTAACTATTAGCCTGGCCCAAGCCTATTTCCACGGAGGGCGCGGCTCTTGGCATGGGACAGGTTATCGTGGCGGCACGGCATCGGGAAGTTATGACCACTGTTACGGCGGAAACTATTACGGGGGTTATCATTCGCCAACGGTTGTCAACACTTACGCAGCGGGTTGTACGACTTGTGGGGGTTAGTATGTCGCAGGGGCCACCGCTAATGTGAATAATGCCACCTATGCAGAAGGTTATGCCGCCGGAGCCGAAAGTACAGCCTATGTAATGGGCGCAATTTGTCCGACCTTACCCCCAAGGGCTGCAATTCGGACAATTGGGAATGCAACTTATTATCTCTACAACGGGGTTTGGTTTAGTCCTGCCTATGGTGCGAATGGGGTTTATTATCGGGTGATTCCTGCTCCTTAATTACCTTAGTTTTTATTCATCCCTTACGTTTTTTCATTAATTCCCAATGACGCATAAATTTTTCTCTTCGATAAATCGCCTGCTGCCAGACCGTTTCCGGCCGATAATCGCGGCAATTTTGTCCCTAGTGATGGTCGTCACCTCTGGCTTTTGGTGGTTTCCCGTATTAGCCCAAAAAATCAACGGTGTACCCGGTTCCCCTAGCTCAACCATAACCGTCAGCGGGGAACAATTGCCCCCGCCCTCAACTAAATTTGGCGGCGTGATCAACCGCGGTGTTCAAGACTCCAAACCTTTCTGGCCGCCCCGTGTTGTTCCACCCAAAGGCGCCCCCAATGTCTTGCTGATTATGACCGATGATTCGGGGTTTGGCGTTCCCAGTACCTTTGGGGGGGTCATTCCCACCCCTGCTCTTGATCGCGTCGCTAACAATGGTCTGCGTTACACCAACTTTAATTCAACGGCTCTCTGTTCCCCAACACGGGCGGCACTGATTACAGGACGAAACCATCACTCTGTCGGATTTGGCGTAATTTCTGAACAATCAACGGGCTATCCTGGGTATAACTCGATTATTCCCCGGGAAAAGGCCACCATTGGCAAAATTCTTAAAGATAACGGTTACTCCACTTCTTGGTTTGGCAAAGATCACAACACCCCAGCCTTTCAAGCCAGTCAAGCTGGCCCCTTCGAGCAGTGGCCAACGGGCATGGGATTTGATTACTTTTATGGCTTTGTTGGGGGGGATACGAGCCAATGGCAACCGAATCTCTTTCGCAATACCACCCCGATTTATCCCTATCTTGGCAAATCAAATTGGAATCTGACGACGGCCCAGGCCGATGATGCCATTCAATACATGAATCGGGTTAACGCCGTCGCCCCCGATCAACCTTTCTTTGTCTATTACGTCCCCGGTGGTACCCATGCGCCCCATCATCCGACCCCCGAATGGATTGAGAAAATCCACAATATGCACCTGTTTGACGAAGGATGGAATGAATTACGGCAAACTATCTTTGAAAATCAGAAAAAACTCGGTGTCATTCCCCAAAATGCTAAGTTAACCCCTTGGCCAGATGATCTGCTCAAACAATGGGATACCTTATCCGCAGACGATAAGAAAATGTTTATCCATCAAGCGGAAGTTTTCGCCGCCTATGTCGCTTATACCGACCACGAAATCGGACGGGTAATTCAGTCCGTTGAAGATATGGGTAAGTTGGATAATACCCTCATCGTCTACATCAACGGAGATAATGGAACGAGTGCCGAAGGAACCCTAATTGGAACACCCAATGAAGTAGCGTCCTTTAACGGTGTCAATGTGCCTGTTGAAGACCAACTCAAGAACTTTTACGATGTTTGGGGGTCAGATCAAACCTATCCCCACATGTCCGTTGATTGGTCTTGGGCGTTTGATACCCCCTTCTCTTGGACAAAACAGGTGGCTTCCCATTTCGGCGGAGTGCGGCAGGGCATGGCCATTTCTTGGCCAGAGATGATCAAAGATAAAGGTGGCATTCGCAATCAGTTCCACCATGTTATTGACATCGTGCCGACAATTCTTGACGTAACGGGGATTTCTGCGCCAGAAATCGTCGATGGTATTCCTCAAAAACCCATTGAAGGGGTCAGTTTGGCCTATACTTTTGATCCTAAAAATGCCAATGCACCTTCACCCCATAAAACACAATATTTCGAGATGATGGGAGACCATGCCCTCTACCATGAAGGCTGGATTGCGAGTACCAAAGTCATGCGTCCACCTTGGGAAATTGTGAAGATAGTCGATCAACAAACCTCTGATTATCCTTGGGAACTCTATGATTTGACGAACGACTGGACACAATTTGAGGATGTCGCCGCCAAAAATCCTGAAAAACTGAAGGAATTGCAGGCGATGTTCTGGAAAGAGGCCGAAAAATATCAAGTTCTTCCCTTAGATAATACAGTTGCCACCCGTCTCGTTGCCCCACGGCCTAGCCTCAGTGCTGGTCGTAATGTCTTTACCTATTCGGGAGAAATTACGGGGACACCCAATGGAGATGCCCCTTCCATTCTTAATGCTTCCTACAACTTTAAAGCAGAGGTCGATGTTCCGGCGGGCGGCGGCGATGGCATGATTGTCACCCAAGGCGGTCGCTTTGGCGGTTATGGGTTCTACTTACTCAAAGGAAAGCCTGTTTTTCTCTGGAATTTGGTGGATTTAGAAAGACCTCGCTGGGAAGGAAAAGAAGCTATCTCTCCCGGTAAACATACCCTTGAGTTTGATTTTAAGTATGATGGACTGGGGGCAGGAACACTCGCTTTTAATAGCATGAGTGGAATTGGTCGAAGTGGCACAGGACTCCTTAAAGTGGATGGTCAAACCGTCGCCACTCAGACGATGGAACGCTCAATTCCCCTTATTTTGCAGTGGGATGAAAATTTTGATGTCGGTGCGGACACAGGAACCCCTGTCGATGACCAAGATTATCAAATTCCATTTCAATTTAACGGCAAACTCGACAAATTAACTTTGACGATTAACCGTCCTCAACTGTCTCCCGAAGACATCAAAAAACTTGAGACTGCTCAACGAAATAACCGAGTTTCTGAGTAGTTTTAATTAAAGTAATACGATCGCCTTTTATGAAAATAATTTTATAGGGCGATCATAAATTATTTTCGTATGTCCATTTACTGGGAAAAAACGATGAATTATCGTCAAAGAATTATAATTAATCCCTCCATTCGTAGCGGAAAGCCCTGTATTTTTAATACTCGGATAACCGTTAATGATGTTTTAGACTATTTGGGGGGAGGGATGACCATTGAGGAAGTTTTAGATGATTTTCCCGATCTAACTTTAGAAGATATACAAGCTTGTTTCGCTTTTGCTGCTGATCGAGATCGCCATTTAATGATTATTCCCGATGAAATTACTGTTTGATGAAAATTTATCACCCAAATTACCGCGTTTACTTACCATTGAATTTCCTAATAGTCTTCACGTTAGGGATGTTGGGATGAAAGGATTTGCTGATGAAATAATTTGGGAATATGCCAGAAACAATAATTTTACTGTGATTTCTAAAGATTCGGATTTTTATCAGCGGGCTTTACTTTACGGTCATCCCCCCAAATTAATTTGGCTTCGGATTGGGAATTGTAATCGTGAAATTCTTTTGCAATTAATCACAAAACATAAAGAACAGATTGAGAGTTTTTCCAATAATTCTAACTCAATATTAATCCTTGCTTGATACTTTTCAGCGATCGCTTTTTATCGAATTGGTAAGGGGCGATTGCTTGTATAAGTTAAGAAGTTTTCCTTAATCGGCGATCTTTTTCTCATCGGGTAAGGGGCGATCGCCGTCCTGTTGCTGAATAAACTTTAAAAGTACGATCATTTTGGCTTTTGAAAGTGCGATCATTCATAATATATTATGGATCTCTAAGCATAGGAGTTAGCTATGTTACTGCAAGAACTAAAGGAGCAAGCCTTCAAGCTGCCATCTAGTGATCGCCTTGCATTAGTAAGTGCCATAATTGAGTCATTACAAAGTGAGCCTATTATCGGCGCTGATCAGGCCAGTGCGATCCGACGGATGCGGGGCTTATTAAAAACAGATCAACCTGCCCCAAATGACGAGCAGGTGGCTGCAATGTTAGAAGAGCGGCGAGTGGATAAGTATTTGTAGTGAGAGTTTTAGTTGATACCAATATTGTCCTAGATTTTTTGTTGCAACGAGAGCCGTTTTTTCAAGACGCAGACTTAATTATTTCAAGTTATTGATACTGGTCAAGTTGTTGGCCATGTGACAGCAACAACGCTTACGGATATTTTCTATATTGCTCGCAAGCATACTCGCAGTATCGAGCAATCACGACAAGCAATCTCAGAAATGCCTACTGTTATGGTTATTTGTCCTGCCAACCGAGCCGTTTTAGAAGCAGCATTCAGGTCTGGTTTGGCCGATTTTGAAGACGCTGTTCAAATTTTTTGTGCTGTCGAGCAGGGATTGGACGCTATTCTCACACGCGACGCCCAAGGTTTTTTGGGTTCTTCTATGCCTGTGCTATCAATACAGGGATATTGCAACAATTAGGACGTTAAGAAGTTAGTAGCTCTTGGGAAGTGCGATCTCCATCATTGAATTGATTAAACCTCAAGGGGCGATCGCCTAAAGGTGACTGACCAAAAGTTTGCCATTTTTGTATAGCCTGAACCGACAGGTAGTGGAAAAATGACCCCAGGGCTTTTAGCCATTGCTCCCTCGCTCGGGTAATGGAACCTTTATCAGGAACCCCTAAGTAGATGGGACTAATTAAAGGTTAAGCAGTTTAAGCATCTGTAACCATTTTCAAACAAAGCTTTCAGCGATGATATAGTTTCTGTATTATTTATAGATTACTTATCCCGATAGAGATTATTGCTCAAGAAAATTATTAAGTATCTTTTAATTTCCATGAAAACACCATTACCTCTAATCTTACTTGGCTTAATCGCCGCTAACTCGATATCCCTGACAGCCCAAGCTCAACCCACTTCTAACAGTCCTTCTTCTCAATGTGTCGGAGAAGTGTTTCCCTATATTGCCCCTGCCAATTTAGCGATGATGGCTTATCGCGGATACCTTGAAAAAGAGGGTATTCCGGGCTATCAGGTGCTTGGAGAACAATATTCATTTGGTAAGGTCACGGCTCAACAAATTGTCAAAGCAGCGATTAGCAGCTGTTTGCTCAGTGATAAATATGGCGTTGCCAGCGATCCCAATTATGCTGACGATCTTGCAATGCAGGTTCAGATATTAATTCAAGAAAATCAATAAACACCATTGACCAAGTATTAGAGAAACTGCAAAGTAGCCAACCGTTCTAGAGAGAAGAAAAAAAAGGAACTGTTCGCCAAGGATAGAAATTTTTTCTTCTTAGTTCCACAATACTGAGCCAAAAACGCAGGATGAAAAAGATGAAAAAATTCTCGCTCAAGACCTTACTGATTGCCCTATTGGGCGTTCTAGTAGTGACATGGATGGGGAACCTTGCCAACTTCGGTAAGGTATTTGCCCAATCCACCGATCCTTTGCCCTCTTGGAATAAGGGAGCAACAAAAAGCGCAATTATTGAGTTTGTGCAAACAACAACCGACCCATCGAACCCGAATTTCGTCCCCTTACCAGAGCGGATTGCGACGTTTGATCAAGACGGAACTTTATGGGTCGAATATCCTATGTATACCCAGGTAGACTATGTCTTTGATCGTGTTCCGGTGGTGGTTAAGGACAAACCAAAGCTTGCCGATGTTGAGCCCTTTAAAACCGTGCTTTCGGGCAACAAAGAGGCGATCGCCAAGCTCTCCCTGCCGGATCTTGAAAAGATTCTGGCCGCCACCCTTACAGGCATGACAGTGGATGAGTTCAAAACTGAAGCTAAAAAATGGCTAGAAACGGCTAAAAATCCTCGATGGAATCGACCTTACACTGAACTCACCTATCTGCCCATGCAGGAGTTGCTGAAATACCTGCGTGCTAACGATTACAAGACTTATATCGTTACGGGGGGGGGACAAGACTTCGTAAGGGTTTACTCAGAGCAGACCTACGGTATTCCCCCTGAGCAGGTAGTCGGCACTGCGGGTAGCACCAAGTATGGCTATGACGAAAACGGTCAGCCAATGCTCACTAAAGAACCGAAACTGCTCCTTAACGACAACAATGCCGGTAAACCCGAAGGCATCCACCTGATGATCGGACGCCGACCTTACGCCGCCTTTGGTAACTCGACTGGCGATCGCCAGATGCTGGAATACACCAAGGCAGGGGATGGGGCAAGGTTATCAATGCTTGTGCTGCACGACGACGCAAAACGGGAGTACGCCTACGGTCCAGCCCAAGGACTGCCCGACACCAGGGTCGGAACCTTCCCTCAGGCACTGTACGATGAAGCCAAGAAAGAAGGTTGGTTCGTAATCAGCATGAAAAATGATTGGCGACAAATCTTCGCATTTAAGTCATGAACCATCCTTTTTTGCTCATAATCGTCAAAGTTACAATTTTTTCCCTAATGTTAGCCATGGGAATCAAGTTTTCTTTGGAGACAATGTTTTCTTTTTGGCGCAAACCTGCTTTACTATTTCGTGCGCTATTAGCAGTTGTTGTGCTGGTTCCCCTAGTGGTAGTGGCACTTCTGAAACTATTTAACTTACCTTTGGGAGTAGCGATGGGATTAGTCTTTTTAGCAGCCTCTCCCGGTGCGCCTCTGACCACAAAAAGAACCAAAATGGCGGGAGCTAAATCTAGTCAGTCTGCTAGTCTTCAGCTAACTCTGGCTTTACTTGCGGTTATTATTACCCCTCTGACTTTAGCTATTTTTACTGTCCTATTTCAAAGTATTCCCGAAAAACCAACTATGTTAGATGTCGCTAAACAAGTGACTATAGTGCAACTTTTACCCGTTAGTCTAGGTCTTTTACTGCAAAAATTTGGGGCTAATTATGCAGTAAAAGTTGAAAAATCTTTAACATTTATCGCTAATTTTCTTTTTTTTGTACTAGTTATCTTAGCCTGTATTATTGGATTTCCTTTGTTGTTTAAACTTTGGGGATTACCATTAGTTGCGATCACTATTATGGTGATTGTCTCTATGGGTATTGGACACGTTTTAGGAGGCCCCGATGAAGATCATAGGTATATCCTAGCAATTTCCTGTATTGCTCGTAATATTGGTTTAGCTTTATTTATCACTATTTTAAATGGTCTGGAAAAACAAGTAATACCAACAATAGTGGCTTATTTAATGGTGGGAGCTGTTTTTGGTGTTCTTTACTCAATTTACCATAAGCGCAAATTAGCCAAATTACCCTAAAAAAACTGATCAATTATGAGTCAAACTCCCAAGCAGTCTTCTACCAATGATTTAGCTGCAGATCGTACTGAACTAGCTAAATATCGTAGTCGAGCCGCCGCCGATCGCACCTTAATGGCTTGGATTCGCACATCTCTATCATTAATTAGTTTTGGTTTTGGAATCCCTACCATCGTGAGATCAATTGAAAATATCCACATTGAACATCATCTTAATCCAGTAAGATTTTCAGTTATTGTAGGATTATCCTTTATTGGTACAGGAATGTTTGGGATGTTTGTAGGGTTAAAACAACACCGTAAGTTACTCAAGCAAATTGAAAGTAATAGCTATATCTATGAAACATCCTACAGTGCGGAAATTGTTGGAGTAGCACTGTTGGTAATTGGATTAATTAGTTTTATTGGAGTGATAGTTAAATCTATGAATTTTTAAGCAAAATGTGAGGAATTATGACTCAATTTTTACTGGCACAAGGGAGAATATCAAAATGTTCAATCTCGAAGAGACTAAGGCAATTGCCAAAGCCATTGTTTCGGCTCCTCCGAATCTTAAGAACGCTTCTGGAATTTGTCGAATAATAAAAAGAATATGCTCAAACCATTGACAAACCCTTACATTATCTTAATTATTACCGTAATTGGTATTGCGATTGCGATTGTTGGCAAAAATACGTTTGAGTTGTTCTTTGTTAATATAACTTTTTTAGCTACCATATTCTTAATTTCGCTTAGAGATTTTGATCGTCATGATCGTGTCTATTCTAAAAAAAGAGCAAAAATTATATTTGTCCTAATTTCAATTTCTTTTTTATTTGATTCGATATTCCACTTTCAGTGGATTCCTAGTTTTAGTGCTTTTTTCTTGGCCACTGCTACTGTCATTAAAATTTCAGTTTTTGGATACGAATGGTTCGCCACTGTTCAAGCATTAGCCCATAGACAAAAAGTAACCAGTAACATTATCATCTTGGCGATTATTGCCTATCTTTTTATCGGAATTATCTGGTCCTTTATTTATTTTATGATTTGGCAAATAGATCCCCATTCTTTCAAAATTAATGACGTCAGGGAATATCAATTACAGCCTTGGAATTTGGCAATGTATTTTAGTTTAATTACTTTAACCACTGTTGGCTATGGCGGTATTATTCCCACAGGAAGGTGGGTGATGCTTCTCGCAAATTTTGAAGCAATGGCTGGGGCAATTTTTCTAACTGTAATTATTGCTCGCTTAGTTTCTCTATATGGTAACCTCGACAACTAATCTTTATGACAATGTAAATTCACAAATAATCAAAACCTAGCCCTGTGAACAGTGGAATGTGGGGCTGGAATTCCGGCAGCGGGTGAAACAGGCCTTTGATAAAGCTGAAATTCGGGTTGGCATTCCCCACCAAACCATCACTCTGATGCCCAGTGCAACGGATCAAGAAGTCTTAAACTGACCACCAAGCAGTTTCAAGGAATCACCTATCGTACTGGTAAGATTTATCCGGCCATCTCCTTTAACCCAAACAAGTTTAGTGAAAAAAGTGGATTTACTCAAACCTTACTTTTTCCTGAAAACAACACCTTTATTTTAAAATAGGCGATCAATTTATTCACATTGTAGATAGATTTATTGGGTACTGGTCTTAAAAAAGGATGATTTTATGAAACGCTTATCAAACATAGAATTTAGATGAATCAGCAATTTGACATTCTAAATCTTTGTCCAGAAATAGCTTCAGCAATCTATAGTTAAGCGACCAATTTATTTAACTTTCTTGTCCACTTTCACGGATCAAGGCCTGATCATTATTTTGACTATTTTTCATCAAAGAGTCAACCATTGTCAACTTATTTTCAAACCAAATAGATCGTTGGGGAAAAGGAATAGAAATTCCCTGTTGATCAAACGCTAACTTCAAACGCCGACGGTATTCTCGTACCACTGTCCATTGCTCACTCAGTTTCGTTTTTAAAACCAAAAAGATCGTAATACTATTATCGCCAAAATTGTCTACCCCTTTCATGTCTGACTGAATTTCATACTTACTCCAAACCTCATCTTGTTGCATGTCTTCCACAACTTGATTGATCACCGTAATGGCCAGATCTAAATCTGTGCTGTAAGCAACATCAATCA
Organism: Synechocystis sp. FACHB-383; assembly: GCF_014698605.1. Lineage (NCBI taxonomy): Bacteria > Bacillati > Cyanobacteriota > Cyanophyceae > Synechococcales > Merismopediaceae > Synechocystis > Synechocystis sp. FACHB-383. Next base: position 57,543 of record NZ_JACJTJ010000053.1, read on the forward strand.
AAACTTTAATCCCCGATTGACCATGGGTAAAATTGGTTATTTTGTCAAAGCTACTATGGGAAACAATAAACAAATCACCGCAAACAGTGCGAAGTTGGCTATTACGGAGAGAAATTCGTTCCACCGTGCCGGAAACCTCCCCAATTTGAACAATATCTCCCAGTCCGTACTGATCCTCCGACAAAATAAAATAGGTTTTGACAAAATCTTGGAGAACATTTTGAACCAAAAAAGCCAGTCCCGCTAAGATAATGAGGGAAAAATATAAAATATTAATGAAATAGGAAAATAATAAAAAGCCTAATATTAAAATTAAGTAAATATTGAATTGTTTTAAAACACAAAAAATCGTAATTGAACGGATTTTTAAGCGAGGATATTCTATCCCTTTCTCTTGAATAACATCAACAATACGGGTTAAAATCAAGCGGCAAATGCTATCTAAGATGGGCTTAGATAACAAAATTCCCAGCATAATGCCAATGTAAGCTAGGGGAAATCGGATTAACCAATCACCGACGGTGCGAGTTTGGGGAAACCGATTCAAAATCCAGCCCCCTCCCCCAAACCAAAGACTGAGTTGCATGGCAAACAACAGGGGTCGCAAAATCAATAAACATTCAAGCCGACTTTCAACGGAAATCCGAGGCAAATAACTGTGATACCAAGCCTTCTGAGACTCACGGATAAAGGTTTCGTCTAACTCCAACTCTGCCGGAGAAGCATCCGCAAAATCATGGTTGTCTTTGGATGTTAGTAATACTTGTCGATAGTGTTCCAGACGAAGACGCTGCGATCGCCGCCATTTTTGTAGCCGTCTAATCATCTCACTGGCAATTAGTATCCCCGTAGTCAGGGCAAGAATTAGCGGAATTTGTTGTTTTTGATAGGGTACTTGTCTTTCCCTCTGGGCTTGTAATAACCCTTGCAGAATAATTTCAGACCATTTCTGGGCTGTGCCATCGATGCTGATTGGTTCATCTAACTCAATATCAGCCGGGGTGACGGTTAATAAATATCGTGGCCCCCAATTTTGATCCGATGCCACCAACACCGTTTGATTGTTCAAAACCGCAGGGTCAATGCTTAGGGATTGGGGATCAAAGCCATCGCTAACAATTTTGGTGAGGTTATAGTTAATACTCTTAACCCGTCGCTGAATGGGAGAAACGGTGTTTTCATCGCTCGACTGATTGGTTGTGGGAGCGGCAATGGCAAAAAGTACCTTGCCATCCAGCTTAACTTTGGCAATGTCTAGATTCCCTTCTTGGCTCACATCACTGAGGGGCACGGAGACATTACTGGGCAGGTTGATCAGTTGCCCTTGGGCAGGTAGGTTGAAACCTGTTAACCATACACAAGCCGACAGCCCAGCCAGAAACCCTAAAATACAGCGTCGCCTAGGGAGAGATAAAGAGTAGAGAAGATTAGGGTGGGGGATAACCGAAGTTAAGTGTCCACAAATTTTTTGTAGATTTGCAATCATTTGTTCAAAGCGGCGGCGATGCCTGTCAGGGTTGAGCACTCTGGCGACGACTCCATTGACCATACCAATTGGCTAGGGGCGTTGCGCTAAAGCCGTGGGCCAAAACGCTTAGTAGAATGGTGCAGGCAACAATAATGCCAATATCGCGGCTATGGGGTAATTTTTCATCCAGCACGATAACCGCAAAGACAATACTGGCCAATCCCCTGGGGCCAAACCAACCTACAAACAATGTGCTCCAACGGTCTAACCCCATCCCTAAAACAGCCAAAAATACAGGCAGGATACGGACGATAGTTAAGCTCAACACCGCATAAAAAAAGGCTGACCAAGTTAGCTCATTGATCACAAAGGGAACAACGCTAGCGCCAAATATAACCCAGGTAATCAACGATAAAGCATCCCCGGTGGCTTCGGCGGCAATCAGCAAGTCTTCTTTTTCTTTTTTAATCATCCCCCCCAGGGTCAATCCCCCCACGAAACAGGCAATAAAACCACTACCTCCTAAGTGTTGAGCGCTGGCAAAACAGGCAATGGCTAGGGCGATCGGCAAAACCGGTTGCCAATCGTCGGCGATCCAATCCCGCTGGAGGCAAAAGCTCCTAAGTTGTACTCCAATTACGGCAAAACTGGCCCCAATTAAAGCCCCAATACCGATCTGTTGAGTGAAGAGGTTAAATAATAAACTGGCTGTATTGTTGGTATCTGTCTGATCTGGATTGGCGATCGCCAGTAATGTAAATAAAAGCGGGACACAAATACCGTCATTGAGTCCACTTTCCACATTCAAATCTTCACGGATATTGTCAGGAACCTGGGGATTGGTGACCACTGCTTTTCCCAAGGCGGCATCGGTGGGGGCCAACATCACTGCGAGAATGCCCGCTTCCGCTGGACTAAATTGGGGAAATAAGAATTGGCCAGCGATAAAACCCAGTCCAATCGTGAGGGGCAGTCCCACCGCCAGCAAACGCCAGGGTAACCGCAAGCTATTCCGTAATATGCTTAAATTTGCATTGGCCGCATCAGTAAATAAAATCGACGCCAGGGTTAATTCGGCGATCGTTTTGAGATTTTCCGAGGTGACATTGAATTGAATTAGATTGAGTCCAAAAGCTCCAAAGAGTAAGCCAAAACCTGAAAAAATAATTGCATCGGACAGCCACGTTTTGGATAATCTTCCTGCAATCAAACTATACAGAAAAACAAAAATTGCTAGAATAGCCCAATCGCTATATGGTTCAATCATAAATTTTTATTACAAGTATTTACAGACTTTGGCTGTCTTTTCCAGGAAACAACACGCTATAAAATAACATCTACTGTTCAATTTAAAAGAAAAATAAATAAGAAATTTTGATTTGTTTATTGATAAAAACCTAGCCCTGTAAACAGTGGAATGTGGGGCGAGAATTCCGACGGCGGGTGAAACAGGCCTTTGATAAAGCCGAAATTCGGGTTTACATTCCCCACCAAACCATTACCCTCATGCCCACCGTAACGGATCAAGAGGTGTTGAATTAACCATCACCCACCGGAGTTCGAGGCAGTGTCCGAATGTAGTGATGAGGTTGAAAGTCAAGTGGGCTGAGTGTTGTAGTGATGTATGAAAAACCAAACAGGGCCAATATGATTATCGAGCTTCTTAGGAAAAGAGTATTCACTAATTATGATCAATAACCAAGCAGCCATTTCCACCCCTGATGCCATGCCGGCACGTTCGACAATCGTTCTCATCCGTCACGCTGAGAAGGCAAAATCTGGCCATGGCCTATCGCCGGCTGGCCATGATCGGGCCAATGCCTACGTTCAGTACTTGCAGAATTTCACCACCCTAGAGGGCACTGTGATTCAGTGGGATCACATCTTTGCCTCCAAGAAAACGGACGAGAGCCATCGACCAGTATTGACGGTGACTCCCCTCTCGGCAGCCCTCGGCATCCCGATCCACCAACACTATGCCGATGAGGACTTTGCCAAACTAGCCAAGCATATTCGAGAGAAACGTGAAGACTACGCAGGGCAGAATATTCTAATCTGCTGGCACCATGGCACGATTCTGAAACTGGCCGCAGCGTTAGGGGCGTCGCCAGGGACGTTATCGCCCAACTCAGCCTGGCCTTCACGCTGGCAAGAGTCCGTCTATGGTTGGCTCCTGGAGATCCATTACACGGCCGATGGTTGTCTGTCGCTCGATCACACGCGGGCTATCAATGAGGCGCTCATGCCCGATGACACAATTGCACCGATTTATGGGCGGTAATCTAGCCGCTTTGCCATTTATTTGTGGGCTTTTTGTGAGCAGTGTCCGTGGGTAACCTAAAGAGTTCTTTTTGATGACTGCTTCAGGGTTTCTTTGGGACTCTCACCAAACAGGGTCTTGTAGTCTCTAGCAAAGTGACCTGGACTGTAAAAACCGTGCTCAGCGGCAATGGCCGAAATAGTCCTAGTCCCCGGTACTGTCATTTTCAGCAACCGACGCACCACCTGCAAACGTAAAATCTTGAGGTAGACCATCGGGGAGATACCTAGAATTTGGTCAAAGGCATAGGTTAGGGTACGCTGGCTGGCAAAAATGCCCTTGGCAACAGTAGCCAGGGTGATGGGCTGCTTGAGATGGGCTTCTAGGAATGCTTCCGTTTGTCGGACTAAATCGCCTGGGCGCAAGGCGCGTTGGCTCGTTGCGGGGAGTTGACCTTTAGGCGGAATGGCCTGAATCAAGAGGGGGATGAAATCTTCTCGCAAAAGACTTTGAAAAGCTGGGTTGGCCAGGCAAGCAGTCTGGTTAACGACCAAAGCATGGAGTTCCCGGACAAAGGCCTGGAGCGGCCCAATAGTCGTTGGAATGCAGACTTGATTTTGCGCTAAAAACCTGGCATCAAGGTCGTCCCGTTGCATCAAGCAGAGATATTTATTTAGTAGGGCGATGCTGATAGCAACATAGCAATATAAAACCGAGTCAGCCATCACGAGATCAACCTCCCGCTCAGAGTCGAACCCAAACAGCATCTGCCGATTGATTGGACAGTTGTGGGCGATCACTGTCTGCTCATCTGCTGGATTGAGCAGGAAAGAAAAACTGACGACGCCGGCTGGTTTTGGCCCGAGAACCCGCAAGGGCGTACCATTGTTCGTAAAGTTAAAGGCAATGTTCCCCAGGTTGAGTTGCACTGCTTCACAGGAGTAAGGGGCAAGCACTAACGGGGTAATTCTGAGGGGAAGCCTCAGCGCCTCAGCCATTTCGTCGGCATCTTGAAACCTTTGATGGATGAGCTTGGGTGTTGGCGGCTGAACTTCTTGAACCATAAGACTATTTCGTCTAGTAATGGCAAAAACCATCAATTATCATCGACGCTGTGTAAATAAATGTTAACAGGTTAAAAGTTTGCCATTTTTGTATAGCCTGAACCGACGGGTAGTGAAAAAATTGCTCAAGTCGTTTAGTCGTTGCTCTCCCGCTCCGGCAATAGGGACTTTATTAAGGAACCCCTAAGTCGGTGGGATGGATTAAAGATTAAGCATCGGTAACCATTATCAAACCAAGCTTTCAGCAATGATGTAATCTCTGCATCACCTATAGATGATTGAGCCTTGCGACTGATCGAATTATCAAATGAATGACCAGTTAAAAGCAGATTTCTAAAATGCTGTACTCAATTTTGCGCTGGTTAATGCCGAGCCTGGGGGTCACTGTCCTCATGCTCTTTAGCTGGTTTAATTCGCCAGAAGCTTTGGCCCTGGCAAGCCCCCAATGCCCGACCGGGATGACGTTGATTCCGGGCGGCACGTTTCGCATGGGAGCGAATGATCATTACCCCGATGAGCTTGCCGTCGAAGCGGTTACGGTGGATAGCTTTTGCATGAACAAGTATGAAATCACTAATGCCCAGTTTGCCCAGTTTGTGAAGGAGACGGGCTATGTAACGATCGCCGAACGTCCTATCCCCAAAGATCAATATCCCGATTTGACGGATGAACAGCGATCGCCTGGTTCCTTGGTCTTTGAGCCGCCACCAGAGGGGACTGAGATCAATCAAGTAGGCTACATGAGTTGGTGGCACTGGACACCTGGAGCAAGTTGGCAACATCCAGCAGGGCCGAACAGCAATCTGGAAGGGAAAGAAAACTATCCCGTCGTCCATATTGCCTATAAAGATGCGGAAGCTTACGCTCAATGGGCAAAGAAATCTCTCCCCAGCGAAGCGCAATGGGAATTTGCGGCCAGGGGCAAGCTTAAAAATAGGGTCTTTGGCTGGGGCAACACCTATTCTCCCAAGAAAGCTAACACCTGGCAGGGCGAATTTCCGATTAAAAATACCCAGGCGGATGGCTATATCGGCCCAGCTCCCGTGGGCTCGTTTCCCCCCAATGGTTATGGGTTATACGACACGACGGGCAATGTTTGGGAATGGACATTGGATTGGTATCGTCCGGGACACCCCGGCATGGCTCACCAAGTTAATCCCATCGTTGCTCAAGCTGAACAAAGCTTCGACCCCCGCGAACCGGGGGTGGCTAAACACGTTATTAAAGGAGGTTCCTATTTATGCTCCCGCAACTATTGCACCCGTTACCGTCCGGCGGCCAGGGAGGCCCTAGAACCGGATACAGGCATGGCCCATCTGGGCTTCCGTCTCGTAACCAATCCCACTGACACCAGAACGTTGAACTAAGTCAATCACAAAGGCCAATTTTTCCGTTCTGATCCAATCATTTTACTGGAGTTAATTTTGATAAATGCTCAATACACCCTTGATTAAACGATTGACCGGCCTATTGCTGGTTCTCTGCCTCAGTATCTCCCTGTTTGTTGCTTTCGGAGGGAAATCTTCGCAAACAGTCGTGGCTCAGTCTACCCCCACGGCTCAGCCTACCCCAACGGATAATCCGACAACGACGACTAACACCAGTGGTTCGCCATCAATGGGTCAGCCAGATGAGAAATTTGCCAATAAGCCTAACATTCTCTTCATCATGGGCGATGACATCGGCTGGATGCAGCCGGGCATTTACCACCGGGGACTGATGGTGGGTGAAACCCCCAACATCGATCGCATCGGCAAAGAGGGTGCGATTTTCATGGACTACGTGGCCATGCAGAGCTGCACCTCCGGCCGCAATGCGTTTTTCACCGGCATGTACCCCCTGCGAACGGGCATGATCCCGCCCCAACTGCCCGGCAGCCCGACCTATCTCAGACCGGGGACTCCCGCGCTGGCTAAGTTTCTGCGGGATCAGGGTTATACCACCGGAGAATTCGGCAAGAATCACCTGGGAGACCACACCGCGGCCCTGCCCACGGCCCACGGCTTCGAAGAGTACTGGGGATATCTCTATCACCTCGATGCCATGCAGCAGGTGAGCTTCCCCGACATCAATAGCTCCCCGACGCAACAGGCCATTGCTCCTCCTTGCCTAAACACTCCCGTTCCTGGCCTGCCTGCCGTAGCCGGTGCCGTAGATCCCAAGACCACCACCTGCCTCACCCCGCCCCGCCCGGTTATCTGGTGTAAATCGTCCGACGGCACAGAAAAAAACCAGACCTGCAAGGACGAAGGTCCGCTGACCCTGGAGCGATCCAAGACCGTGGACGAGGAGATTTCAGGCAAGGTGATCGACTTCCTCGACCGCAACGATCCCAAAAAGACCAACAAGCCCTTCTTCGTCTGGTATAACCCGGCCCGTATGCACGTCACCACCGTACTGCCAGATAAGTATATGGATATGGTATCGACCAAGGGTGGCAAGGATTGGGGGGTCAACGAAGCTGGGATGAAGCAGATGGACGACAACATCGGCTATGTGCTCAAGAAGCTGGAGGACATGGGGCAGCTTGACAATACCCTGATAGTCTTCACCACCGACAACGGTGCCGAGAAGATCTCCTTCCCTGACGGTGGTGTCACCCCCTTCAAGGGTCAGAAGGGCGAAGCCTACGAAGGTGGTTATCGCGCCCCTATGGTGGTGCGTTGGCCTGGTCACATCGAGCCGGGCACGGTGAAGGATCAACTATTTGCCGCCCTGGACTGGCTGCCGACCCTGGTGGATATCGGCGGTGGAGCCAAGGGAGACGCACTGAAGAAGCAGATCGAAGCTGGTAATTACCCCGGCATCGTCAAGACCACATTGGATGGGGTCAATCAGAGGGCCTACCTCGAAGCTAAGTCTGACAAGTCGGCGCGGGATTACTTCTTCTATTACTCCGGGGCCACGCCATCGGCAGTAAGGTATAAAAACTGGAAGATGTACTACACCATGTCTGAGCCAGGAGCTGACGGCTGGATCATGCCCTTGATCCCCTTCCACTGGACTTTGGTGCAGAACATCAAGCGCGATCCCTTTGAGCAGGCAGTCGGTGTCGATCAGGAAACCGCGATGAGCATTGGCGGTGCCTTGGCCGGCCCGGTCACGGCCTACCAGTACGACTGGAATATGTTACCCATCGGCCAGCAGTTGTGGGAAAAAGAATTGATGTCCTATAAAACGTATCCGCCGCTTCAAGCGCCTGCGACCTACAACCTTGACGCTATATTGGCGAAAGTCAAGGAGGCCGGCCATCCGAGCGAATAACCGCACAAACCGCCTGTGATTGACCGGAGCGGGAGCCCGGATTTGGGTTCTCGCTTATTTTTAGAAATATTTAATGACCTATCCCATGGAGAAGCCATCATCATGTTTAACCGCGATCCTGAAACACGACAGGAATTACACCAGACCTATAAAGCAGCGCTGGCGATCGGCATCCTCATGATTATTATGGGAGCGCTTGCCATCCTGTACCCCTTGTTTGCGACGATCTTTACCTTCAATGTCATTGGCTTTGTACTGTTGCTGTTCGGCATCTTGCAACTCGCCTATGCCTATCAGACCCGCCACAATCCGGTAGGACATCCAATTCTCAACATCTTGACCGGCATCTTTTACCTCGCTGTCGGATTTTGGGTCTTGAGACATCCAGTATTTTCGATCCTTGACCTGACCCTCGTGATCGGGATTCTCTTCTTTATCGAAGGGGCCATTCAGGTAATCAATGCTTTTGAACTACACCCGACCCAAAACCGAGGTTTACTGTTGGCCAGTGGCATTATCGGCATTATTTTAGGCATTTTGATCTGGAGTAATTGGCCCTTCGACTCCTTGACGCTTCTCGGTCTGTTCGTCGGGATCAACCTGATAACCACTGGGGTGAGCCTGCTACTGTTTTTTCGGGCTGCGAAGCAATCTCTCGCTGGAGAAGAAGTCAATCGGGTTGTTGAATCCTAAAGCGATCGCCCGTTTGGTAGGGTGGGTTACAAGGCGTAACCCACAACTCGTTCTAGACACCAATGAAAGCACCGATTCTCATTTCAGGTTCAAGTTTTTTAAATTTCAATTCTCAGGAGAGCAAAACAGAATAGCTTTCTATCATTTTGAAAATTCTCCCATAAATTCTGATTTGGATAAATTTTTGCTTAACTGATAACAATTGACAAAAATTGATGCCATATTTCCCGTAAAATATGTTAAAGTCTCACGAGTTTCGTCTAGTTGCACAAATTCCAAATAATCTATCGATAATTATGCTTAATACTTTTCAGAAAACTGCCCTAATCTCTGTCGCAACCGTGGTCACCGTTCCCCTGTTTGGTGTTCATCCCGCTTTGTCTGAGCTTCCCAGCATCAATGACGGAATTATGTGTGTTGCTAAGGGTAAATCAGAGAAAGGGGGCAACATCTACCTTTACACTTCTTTGATCGACAATGCTTCTATGAAACAGAAGAAACCTGTGACTGTCACCATTAATGAGTCCATGACTGACGTTGTCGAAGGGGAAGTAATGGTTTTTAATAAGCAACAGGAAACTTTGACAGTTGATGCGTTTGGTGCGGCTATGCCTCCAGAAATGCAACCCGTGGGAATGGCGACCACAACTTATCAAGGAAACTATACTTTTACAGGTAAAACAAAAGCAGGTACGCCTGTTAGTTTTACTTTAGAAAACAATTATCGCATTTTTAAAATTAAGCATGGCGATAAAAGCTTTGCTGGTTCCTGTCATTAAATCCCCTGACTGAGTTATGGGGACAACCATAAAGCGGAGTCCCCACAATTTAATTAATTTAAAAAACAAATAAGAATGATAACTAAAAGACGAATATTGTCATCATTTGGGGTGACGATTTATACAAGAACAATTAAGCTTAAATGGACATTAAAACCACATCCGTTTTTCTCTGATTTTTTAGGATTTTTTAGCGGCGATCGCCAAGCTCAATAAGTATGAAGTGGACAATATGTTATATCGACCTTGATCCACATTCAGCCACCAATATCCCCCTATGACCCAGCCCAAAACCCCTCCCCGCATCCATGTTCTGGCTAAACCAACCGGAGCAATTTGTAACCTCAACTGCTCCTACTGCTTTTTTCTAGACAAAGAACAGCTTTATCCCGGCAGTAAGTTTCGGATGGCGGATGAGCTGTTGGAAAACTATATTCGCCAACTGATCGAAACCCACCGCACAAAAGAGGTCACGGTGGCCTGGCAGGGAGGAGAACCCACCCTCATGGGAGTCAATTTCTTTCGCAAGGCGATCGCCTACCAGGAGAAGTACCGAAAGCCGGGAATGACCTTTGAAAATACGATCCAAACCAACGGTACGTTACTCAACGATGAGTGGTGTGAGTTTTTGAAAGAAAACAACTATCTGGTGGGGTTGAGTATTGATGGGCCAAGGGAACTCCATGATGCCTATCGGGTTGATAAAGTTGGGGGGCCGACCTTTGATAACGTGATGCGGGGTCTGCGGCTACTGCAGAAACATGGGGTGGAGTACAACATCCTGACCACCGTCAATGCGGCAAATGGCAATCATCCCCTAGAGGTCTATCGATTTCTTCGAGATGAAGTGGGCGCTAGTTGGGTTCAGTTCATCCCCATTATTGAGCGAATCAATGAGGACGGCAGTACCCTCCACCAACAGGGAACCCTCGTTTCTGATCGCTCCGTTAAACCCGAACAATTTGGCAGCTTTTTGATCAGCATCTTTGATGAATGGGTGCGCCACGATGTGGGCAAGGTATTCGTACAAACCTTTGAAGCCGCCGTCAGCAAATGGATCGGTGCTCCCTCTGGCATGTGCGTCTTTGAACCCACCTGTGGCCATGCGGTGGCCCTAGAACATAACGGTGATCTGTACTCCTGTGACCACTTTGTTGAACCCGATTATAAGCTGGGCAACATTCAGGATCAGCCGATAGGGGATCTGGTCGGCGGCGATCGCCAGCATCAGTTTGGGCGGGATAAATTGGAAAAACTGCCCAAGTATTGCCTGGACTGTGACGTGCGCTTTGCCTGTAACGGCGAATGTCCCAAAAATCGCTTCATTACCACCCCCGATGGAGAGCAAGGGCTGAATTACCTGTGTGCCGGGTATAAGGCATTTTTCCATCACATTGATGAACCCCTCCGACTTTTAGCGACAATAATGCAACGCAACTATCCTGCCGCAAAGATCATGCCCATCTTGGCCGCCCAGGATGCCGCCTTTGCCAAAGCCCATCCCAACGATCCCTGTCCTTGCGGTAGCGGTCAGAAGTTTAAGAAATGCCATGGTCTGCACAAAACTAAAAAAAGCCGCACAACTGCTCGTCAACCTGCCCGCATTTAATGGTGTAGGTGGTGTAGGGCCGCATTGATCGATTTGCCTTCCGGCGGTCAATGTCTCAATAGGAGGGCGGTGTAGGGATACACAATTGGCATTGCTGATTTGAGGTATGTTTAGCCCCCCTAGCCCCCCAAATTTGGGGGGAACCAAAAATGGAAAGTCCCCCAGCATTGGGGGATTTAGGGGGCGATAAAAAATCTTGAAGCTCACAAACTCATACCCTGATTCAGTAACGCCACACAATTAAATCCATGGGCAGCATTCACCGGCTGACTAATAACTCTAATAACCATCTAATGGAGAGACAAAACAATGTCGAATAAAAAACCCAACATTATTCTGCTAGTGACCGATGACACCGGCTATGGCGATCTTGGCCCCTACGGCGGCGGCGAAGGACGGGGGATGCCAACCCCAAACTTTGATCGCATGGCGGCGGAAGGCATGACCTTCTTTTCCTTCTATGCCCAACCGAGTTGCACCCCAGGTCGGGCGGCTATGCAAACGGGTCGTATCCCCAACCGTAGTGGCATGACCACCGTGGCTTTTCAGGGGCAGGGCGGCGGCTTACCCGCAGCGGAGTGGACGTTGGCCTCCGTGCTGAAACAGGCCGATTACCGCACCTTTTTCACAGGCAAATGGCATTTGGGTGAGGACGATTATGCACTACCCAATGCCCAGGGCTACGACGAGATGAAGTACGTCGGTCTCTACCACCTAAATGCCTATACCTATGCCGACCCCACCTGGTTCCCCGATATGGAACCAGAACTACGGGCCATGTTCCAAAATGTGACTAAAGGATCGCTGTCGGCTAAGGCCGGTGAGGCGGCCAAGGAGGATTTTAAGATCAATGGTCAGTACGTCGATACACCAGATGAAGGCGTGGTGGGAATTCCCTTCTTCGATGGTTATGTCGAGAAGGCGGCGGTGGAATTTCTCGAAGATGCGGCCAAGGAAGACCAACCCTTCTTCCTCAACGTCAACTTTATGAAGGTGCACCAGCCCAACTTGCCCCACCCCGACTTCATTCACCAATCGCCTTCTAAGTGCAAGTATGCGGACTCGATTGTCGAGTTGGACGCTCGCATCGGGGCAATTATGGATAAGGTGCGGGAACTTGGGCTAGAAGAGGATACTTTCGTCTTCTGGACGACCGACAACGGGGCCTGGCAGGATGTCTATCCTGACGCTGGCTACACACCATTCCGAGGCACGAAAGGCACTGTCCGTGAGGGGGGGAACCGCGTCCCGGCGATCGCCTGGTGGCCCGGGAAGATCGCGCCCGGCGTGAAGAACCACGATATTGTGGGCGGTCTCGATCTGATGGCGACCTTTGCTAACCTCGCCGGGGTGTCACTGCCCACCAATGATCGTGAAGGCCAACCGATCATCTTTGACAGCTACGACATGTCTCCAGCGCTGTTTGGTACGGGTAAGTGTGAACGCAAATCCTGGTTCTATTTCACCGAGAATGAACTGACACCGGGGGCAGTACGGGTCAACAATTACAAGGCGGTATTTAACCTGCGGGGTGACGATGGTGCAACGACCGGAGGTCTAGCCGTAGACTCCAACCTGGGATGGAAGGGGGCAGAGAGTTATGTTGCCGTCGTACCCCAGATGTTTGACCTGTGGCAAGACCCCCAGGAACGCTACGACATCTTCATGAACAACTATACGGAACGCACCTGGATGCTGGTCACCATGAGCGAAAAGGTCAAAGAGCTAATGAAAACCTATGTGCAGTATCCACCGCGCAAGCTACAGAGCGAGGGGTATGCTGGCCCGATTACGCTCACCCAGTATGAGCGCTTCCAGCATATTCGGGAAATGCTCGCGAAGGAGGGCATCACAATACCATTACCCACCGGAAACTAGCCCAGAACTGGTGTTAACCCACCATTTGGTTTTACTTTCACCCTCCTGAAGCAATGCACCTGTCAGTTCCAAGTACTGGTAGGTGCTACTTTTTATTTACTGTTTTTTATTCTAGCCAGGTTTAAGTCAGCGAACGTCTTTGTTGGTAGTGTTATCTATACAAAAATACGAGGCAAATTGTCGGCTTTCATTGGGGTGATAGGACAAGCAAAGATGCTCAACAATTCTGGGAGTCAATCTCTCCTCAGTATCGTGAAAGATTAGATGTTTATACAGATTTTTGACAGTCTTATGAAAAGACAGTCCCAGCGGAGAAAGACCATCCTAGTGGAAAAGAAACTGGTGAGACTAGTCATATCGAAAGATTAAATAATACTCTGAGGCAAAAATGCTCTAGATTGGTGAAAAAGAGCCTTTCATTTTCCAAAAACTTTTTCAATCATGAATCTGCAACTCTGAATTTTATTAATCATTATAATGAGGAATGAAAGTTAACGTTGTTGTGATTTCACTACATGAATAACACCACCCAGACATTTGAACATCAAATTTAAGAATTGTCCTAACCAACCTGTTGGCGACTATACCCCTCTTTCATCAGACTGAGGGGATTAAAATGGAGGTAAAAGGCTGAAAAGTCCGGAGGGAGTATGACAAGGACAAGAGAGGCGAAAAAGACAGTACAGTGTGTAGACACATATAGTGAACTGTATAAAGATATATTTCCAAAAGTGAGGACTTATGAGGGGAGCATCCCACTTTTGCAAAAATCCTACTGGGCAAACTGTAAAGCAATTCTCAAAGCCTTATTCTGAAAGGCATCCAAGGATGAGTATTTATACTTAAAATCATCGAACTGGAAAAAATGGGATGCACCCCTTATGAGTCATTTAAATATATTATTGTGGGAATATTAAGTGATATAAAAAGAAAGAGTTTACCAGCAATAGCATCATCATTAGGACTGAAAAATGAACAGGGACTACTGCATTTCATAACAGATTCTCCTTGGGAGTCAAAAGAATTAGAAAAAAGAAGGTTGAATATCATTTTAGAAGTTCTATAAGAAAGAGAAATTATAGTCATAATAGACGAAACAGGAGACTCCAAAAAAGGAAAAACAACAGATTGTGTAAAAAGACAGTACATTGGAAATTTAGGAAAAATAGAAAACGGTATAGTGTCAGTAAATGCTTATGGCTACAGAAGTGTTGAACGATAGTTATAAAGAAGGAAAAAGCCCTTTAAAATGATAGAATAAAGGGCAGAAATATTAAAATAATTGAAGCAATGATATCAAATTTTGGACATATTGTCAAAACTCATCTATCTAATTTTCCTAAAGATGACTACCCAGTGTTAGACACATTTAAGTTTGTGAGTATCTGGTTAG
>NZ_JACJTJ010000054.1:0-17159 GCF_014698605.1 Synechocystis sp. FACHB-383
GACTAATGTTCAGTGTTCGGCAGACATGGCTTTTCTTCTCTCCTTTTTCTACTGCACTTACCGCTTTCTCTCTTAGATCTATACTGTAGGGGGCTGGCATCGCTTTTTTCCTAACTCTTTCCCTATATTATGTCCTAACCTTAGCAATCTTTGCTATAACCTTTTGCCCCGTGACCGTTGGCCAAACTCTAGTGGTGGAGTTGTGCGGCGGCAGACCAACTTGAACTCTCACAAATCATCTCCCTTCCGTCCGCACCAACGCAGGGTTGGGCTGCTTAAGGGAATCAAACTGCTATACAGAATGAATATGATGCATAACAGCAGTGCATTTCATCAGAGGCAAGATTGATTGTGTATCTCTAGTGTTGCCTACCCAGCTCACTCAACGGGCTGCGCCTCGGGAAATGTCCAGGTGCCGTCAAGGATTACGCTTTGCGGGCGGTAAAGGCGGACCATGTAGTTCCAGCCCGGTGTAATTGGCAGGCAGTTTGGGGTTTGCCCGTCACAGCCACCAAACTGGACGTTGACTGAGCCGTCCTCGGCCTTCTCCGCTGTCAGGTTATTGATCGAGTATGCGTTCGCTTCATTCTGCTCGAAGAACCCCTGGGCGTTATACACCGAGATCGACCAGAACTCGTCTACCGGAACTTCATTGACGGTCAGCCGATAACGGGTTAATCCATCATTGTTCTTCGGTGTGATGTTGAGATAGACGGCGTCTTCATCAGGGTTGCCGCCCCATCCCGATGCAGATCCGAGCAGGTACCGAACGGGATCGACCTCGTCCTCCGCACCGAACATCCGGTTTTTATCCGGCAGAGTATTGGCCAAAACGTTGAGCGCATCCCGGACTTTCTTTTGGCTGACCGGGTCCCAATTGGGCACTTCGAAGCTGCCCAAGCTTTCTTGCTCGACCTGAATCGTATCCTGAAGCTTGACAACCTCTTGGATGTCTGCCGGGTCCGTCTCATCGGCGAGGATGCGCACCGCTGTGATCACGTATCGCGTGCCGATGCTTTCTCGGGTGAGGGTATGCCGACCAGCGCCGTAGACCACCATGGGGGTGTAGTGGTCTTGGTTGATTACCTGCATCGACAGGAACCGCTCACCGGCATCGGGCAATGTGATCGTCACAGGCCCTGCGTCGAGGTCGAATACCGCTGCGGAGTATAAGGTATCGCGGTTCATACGGATGATGGTCTGCTGATCGATAGGTGTCGGTTGACGGATGTGCCCGAATTTTCCGAAGGCGTCAAATCCCCTGATGGTGTTAGCAAAGTAGGTGTCACTCTCAGCGCGGACGAAATTCTCGACCGTGACCGGTACCGTGGCTGCGGCATCAGCGTCAGTTTTGACTCGCTGCAGCGGCGGGGCCTGCCAGGTGCCGTCCAACGCCTCCTGCTGCGGCCAGTACAATCGCATAATCAGCAGAAACTCGCCATCGGGGGCAGGAAGCCAGTTTGATGCTTTGTCCTCATCCGGTGATTCATGCTGGAGGTAAATCGTCAGCCCGCCATCAGTATCTCGCGCCAGATCCGGAAGCATCGATGAGTTGATCAGGTAGCGATCAATGGGGTTCTCTACCAGTAAACTTTCTGGCAACTGGTAGATTGTGATTGACCAGAACGAGTTTACCGGGGGCAGTTGGTCAGGAGCAAAGCGAAGGGTATAGCGGTTCTCCCCCGTGTCCAGCTTGCCACCGTCGGCATCGACATAGTAGGCAGGATACATCGCCTCTTCTTTCGAGTTGCCGTAGATCCCCAACACGGCTGAGGCCATGCGACCAATGTAGTTGTTAGCCATAAACTCCCGGGTGCCGTAGCCGTCGTTGGCCGTTAGAATGCCGGTATCCAGCTGGGTTCTCTTAAACTCAGCAAACTCCTCCCAGGCATCAGCCATGCCATCTTCCAGGGCCTGCTTCATTTCTGGGGACAGTTGTGATAAGTCTAAGGGACTGTCCGGGCCAATGCCGATTTGGGCAAAGCGTGACATCAGCTCTACCTCGGAGGGGTGGGTGGGACAGAACTGGAGCAGGAAGTTCAACACGTTAAAGAATTCGAGTGACGTGCGTTCCTCTTGAGGGGTAAGGGGATCAATAAAATCAATATCCGACGCAGCGGCTGGGGCAGGCTGGTTGAGAAAGGCAGATAGGGGCTGGACTTTATACCCCGCCTGTACCTGCTTAACGTTGTCAATATCGTCGGCATCGAAGAGCTGGGTGCGGAACTGGACCCAGCCAATCTCTGTCTCGGAGCGAATTACAGCTTTGATGCCTGGGGGTGTCTGCCCCGACCAGCTTGGGCCAGCCAGCAGGAAGCTGCCCGCTTCGTTCCCCGTTGCACGGCTGCCCACATAGGCATAGTTGAAGGTGTATAAATCGATAAATTGGAGCGAGTAGTAGCGGTCCACTTCAACAGCGGGCACGGTAATGACCAGCGGCTCAGTTCGCAGGTCGGTGCCAATCTGGGAGTACGGGGTGTCGGAGTTGGGGGTCTGGATGGTGCGATCGTCCGGCGTGAAGACGCGGGCCTCGTTGTGAATCTCGTTCCAGGGGGCCTTAAACTCTCGGCCGTCCCGATCCACAAAGAAGGAGTGCATGACGCGGTAGTTGTCTACTAGCGGGAAGCCATAGATGTAGGCTTCCTTGGCGATCGCGCGGGCTTCAGCCGGGGTGAGGTTATCCATGGCAGACTGCCCTTGAGCAATGAGTTGAATGGGCTGAGGGCGCGTTGGAAAATTGTCCGGGGATTCATTGAGCGGCACGGAAGTAAGTCGACCCGCCGGCATCTCATACGAAGCATGGGATAAGAGTGGACTGCAAAGGATAAGAAGCACTCCAGAAAGAAGCGCAAGCAAAATCAGCTCAATCGTTCTTTTGGACATCAGCCACCCCTATCTATATTAATTTCTCAATTTGCCTAGCTTGAACGTTGGGACCATAGCATATCTTTGGAGGCTGGTAAAGCCGCTTCGACAACATTGAACTAGCAGCCCAACTGCTAATCATACTGACATTTTCTGGATAGTCAACTCCTAGAGGGGAAGAAACAGAAACTTTCTGAATAATCCCCCTGTAGAGAATGTTACCCAGAAACTTTTCGTATATTTTCCGACGATAAACAAAAAAATTCGGGCTAACATAATCAGTAGTCATATTATTCAGAAATATTCTGAATATCGCCCGATGGACAAACCCCCTAAAAAGCTCATTGAACAAGTCCGCGATGTCATTCGTCTGAAACATCACTCTTACAAAATCGAAAAAATTACGTTAATTGGATTAAACGCTATATTTTCTTTCATAACAAATGCCATCCCAAAACAATGGGGGAAAAGAAATTGAAGGATTTTTAACCTATTTTGCTGTTGAGGAAAATGTTGTTGCTTCTATTCAAAATCAGGCTTTGAGTGCTGTTTTATTCCTGTATAGGGAAGTCCTTAAACAACAATTAAACTTGCAGATAGAAGATTTTGGCAGAAGACAATCTCCCCATTGTTGATGGTGATTTTAACGTAGAGGTAATTCTGTGAAAAGATCGGCAATAATCCGTTTAAATACCTAAGTATTATTTGAGATTTAAGCCCTGAAATAAAATCAACTTTCAGATCAACAATTGAATGAATTTCTGGCTTATTTAAAAACTTTGCCTCAATAAATTATGATGTATGATCATCAACTATTGCTTGCCATTTTTTCTTACAAACGAATCTAATTTTTTTTAGACAGAAGTCAACTACAATCAAAACAAGTGTTTTATGGTAAATTTAACTTTGCTACCTTGACAATGTTGCCCATAAACCGACGCCAAGAATCGTGCAGCTTAATTTAACGCATTGTTGAAAGCGTTCCAGGTCGCCTTTTACCGTTGTGGGTTGACGGAAATGGTTGACGTTTTAACCTTTGGCCCCGTGGCCGTTGGCCAAACTCTAGCGGTGGTAAACTTAATAAATATTCAAGAAGCGCGGTGCTTTCCGCCCCCAGCACTGTTTACAGGAAGATTAGACGTGAATCAAACCAACCTCGACTTTTTAGCCACTAGTGATCCAGCCCTTGCGGCCATCATTGACCGGGAACTGCAACGGCAACGCACCCACATTGAACTAATTGCCAGCGAGAATTTCACTTCAGCGGCAGTAATGGCGGCCCAGGGTTCCGTATTGACCAATAAATACGCCGAAGGTCTGCCCGGTAAACGCTATTACGGCGGTTGTGAATTTGTGGACCAGGCGGAAAGCTTAGCCATTAGTCGAGTGAAAGAATTGTTCGGGGCGGCCCACGCCAACGTCCAACCCCACTCCGGAGCCCAGGCCAACTTTGCCGTCTTTTTAACCCTGCTCCAGCCCGGCGACACCATTATGGGCATGGATCTTTCCCACGGTGGTCATTTAACCCACGGCTCCCCCGTCAATGTCTCTGGTAAATGGTTCAAAGTTGCCCACTATGGAGTGGAAAAAGAGACTGGTCGGTTGGATTATGAAAAGATTCGCCAACAGGCCTTGGAAGTTAAACCCAAATTGCTCATTTGTGGCTACTCCGCGTACCCCCGGCAAATTGAGTTTGATAAATTCCGGGCGATCGCCGATGAGGTGGGGGCATACCTAATGGCGGACATTGCTCACATTGCCGGTTTAGTGGCCTCAGGACACCATCCCAGTCCGTTGCCCTATTGCGATGTAGTTACCACTACCACCCATAAAACCCTGCGGGGACCCCGGGGGGGTCTCATCATGACCAATAACGAAGAATTGGGCAAAAAGTTAGATAAAGCGGTTTTCCCCGGTACCCAAGGCGGTCCCTTGGAGCACGTCATTGCCGCTAAAGCGGTGGCCTTTGGAGAAGCCCTCAAGCCAGAATTTAAGGCCTACTCCGGCCAAGTGATTGCCAATGCCCAAGCCATGGCGGATCAATTACAACAACGGGGTTTTGACCTGGTTTCTGGTGGTACCGATAACCATTTAATGTTGGTGGATCTCCGTTCTATCTCCATGACCGGCAAGGTGGCGGATCAACTATTGGGAGAAATCAACATCACTGCCAATAAAAACACCGTGCCCTTTGACCCAGAATCGCCCTTTGTCACCAGCGGTTTGCGCCTTGGTTCCCCCGCCATGACCACCAGGGGGATGCAGGAAAATGAGTTCCGCACCATTGCCAACATCATTGCCGATCGCCTGTTGTCCCCCGAAGATGAAGGTGTTAAGGCAGATTGTTTACAGCGGGCCGGTGAACTCTGTGCCCGTTTCCCTCTCTACGATCACCTCCGCATTCCCGTAGCGGCGATCGCCTAATTTTTAACATTCCCGGAGGCATTCATTAATCCTTTTAAGACTGACCTCCTGGGGATCAAAATTTCCCCCCAACCATTCCAATCGATCCTCGCGTTCAGGATGTTGGGGGTCTTGGAGAATCTCTAACAGTTCTTCATATCCCCAAATACCGCCGCAGTCCTCCGGGGGGCAGGCCCGCACTGCTTTCAAACAAAATGGGTAGTGCCGGTCTTCTTGCCGGGGGAGAATTTTTTCGACCAGGATTTCGTGGTACCAATCATCCCCGAAGTCATAGACATAGCGAAACTTGTATTTTTCGGCCAGATTCAAGCCCGACAACTTCACCTTACTTTCATCTTCGTAATCCGTCTCGTCTATGTAGGGGTCTATTGGGCCATATTCCTGGCCGTCAACGAAAAAAGAGTGGAGATGGTAATTAAACCAGCCCATGGAATCTTGGATGATGTTATGTAATTTATTCAAAGTGGTGTCACTGGGCACCTGCACCCTCCGCCAAATGGGAGGCTTGGCCCCCAACAGGGAAATTTTTAGCTGATAGACTGTGGCATCAGCACCTTGTTTTTTTCCAGCCATGGCTTGATAGTTAGGTAACTAAAACTCTTTGAGCGATCAAATGAAGTCTACTCGACCACAAGGGCATCTCCCCCACCTTCTATAATGGTCTGGCAAGGGCCTAGCACCACTAAATATTAAATGCAGATTAATTGCCCTCCCGAACTTTGGGAGTAAAGAAAACAACATGGGAAAAGTCGTCGGAATTGACCTTGGAACCACCAACTCAGTTGTTGCCGTTATGGAAGGCGGCAAACCCATTGTCATTGCCAATGCGGAAGGGATGCGCACCACCCCGTCTGTGGTGGGTTTCAACAAAGAAGGGGAATTGGTGGTGGGCCAAATGGGCCGGCGACAAGCGGTACTCAACCCCCAAAACACATTCTATGGCGTGAAACGCTTTATGGGGAGACGCTACGCCGATCTTACCCCCGAATCTAAGCGAGTAGCCTATACTATCCGTCGCGATGACCGGGACAATATTAAGGTCCGTTGTCCTCGGCTGAAAAAAGACTTTGCCCCGGAAGAAATTTCGGCCATGATTTTGCGTAAGTTGGCCGAAGAAGCCAGCCGTTACCTGGGGGAAAAGGTTACTGGAGCAGTGATTACGGTGCCCGCCTACTTTAACGACTCCCAACGGCAGGCCACCAGGGATGCGGGTAAAATTGCCGGGTTGGAGGTGTTACGGATTATCAATGAACCCACCGCCGCTTCCTTGGCCTACGGGTTAGACCAGGGCAGAATGCAAAAAATCCTGGTGTTCGACCTCGGTGGCGGTACCTTTGACGTTTCCGTGTTGGAAGTGGGGGACGGCATCTTTGAAGTTAAGGCCACCAGCGGCGACACCCAATTGGGCGGTAATGATTTCGATCGCCGCATTGTGGATTGGTTGGCAGAAAAGTTTTTAGAAACGGAGAAAGTGGATTTACGGCAGGATCGCCAGGCCCTGCAACGGTTAACGGAGGCGGCGGAAAAAGCCAAAATTGAACTGTCTGGGGTCAGTACCACGGAAATTAATTTGCCCTTCATTACTGCTACGGAAGATGGGCCTAAGCATTTAGAAACCCAATTGAGTCGTTCTGAATTTGAAGACTTGTGCGGTGATCTGGTCACCCGTCTGCAAAGACCGATCAAACGAGTATTGAAGGATGCGGGCTTAAGTCCAGTACAAATCGATGAAGTAGTGCTGGTGGGGGGAGGCACCAGGATGCCCATGGTCAAGGGTTTAGTGCGCAGTTTCATTGACCGGGAACCCAACGAAAACGTCAATCCTGATGAAGTGGTGGCGATCGGTGCGGCCATCCAGGCAGGCATTTTGGACGGGGAGGTGAAAGACATTCTGCTGTTGGACGTAACGCCCCTTTCCTTTGGACTAGAAACCATTGGCGGCGTGATGAAAAAATTACTGCCCCGTAACACCACCATTCCAGTAAGGAAATCAGACATTTTTTCCACCGGAGAAAATAATCAGACTGTGGTGGAAAT
This sequence comes from Synechocystis sp. FACHB-383, assembly GCF_014698605.1. Lineage (NCBI taxonomy): Bacteria > Bacillati > Cyanobacteriota > Cyanophyceae > Synechococcales > Merismopediaceae > Synechocystis > Synechocystis sp. FACHB-383. The sequence continues at coordinate 7,327 of NZ_JACJTJ010000054.1, forward strand.
CCATGTGCTCCAAGGGGAAAGGGAAATGGCCAGCGATAATATTTCCCTCGGTCGCTTTAAACTGAGCGGTATTCCGCCGGCCCCCAGGGGAGTGCCCCAGGTGCAGGTTTCCTTCGACATTGATGCCAACGGTATTTTGCAGGTGACAGCGAGGGACAAAACCACTGGGCGGGAACAAAGCATCACTGTCCAAGGGGCTTCCATTCTGAGTGAAGGGGAAGTCAATCGCATGATCCAAGAGGCGGAAACCTTTGCTGCCCAAGACCGGGAACGCCGGGAACGGATTGAAAAACGCAATAGTGCCAAGGCGCTAACGGACCAGGCCCAGCGGCGACTCAAGGAAGTTACCCTGGACTTTGGCAGTGCTTTTACTGTGTCCTACCGCCGCCAAGTGGATGCCTTGTGCAGTGAAATTTTAGATAGTTTGGAAAAAGACGATGAGCGCAGGTTAGACCGGGCCCAGGCGGATTTGCAGGATGTGCTCTACGAACTTAACCGGGAAGTGCGTCTGCAGTATGACGATAAGGAAGAAGGCTTTTTTGAAGCAATTAAGAAAACCTTCACCGGCGATTTCGATGACGAGGAAGACTACTACAGCCGTCGCCCCGCTCCCAGGGACGATTATCGGGGGGGCAATGATTACGGTCGCTATGACGATTACAACTACAGCGCCCCTTCCCGTCGAGAAACTCCCGTGCCTAGGGCTGGCGCTGGTCGGGGGCCTTCCTTGAGCAAAGACTACCTTTCCCCTGCCTATGCCGATTGGGACCAAGCTCGAGTTACCCGTCAACGCCCCTACCGAGGGGACAGCCTAGGGGACAACTACGACGATCGCCGTTCTGGCCCCAGCCCCCAAGATGATTACACCAGAGGCGATCGCCAACAGGACTATAACTATCGGGAAAGTACCCCCAGTCGTTCCGGTCGAGGAGGCAATGGCCGCTATGGGGAACGGCCTGCCCAGCCTGGTCGCAATGCACCGTTGCAAAATGGTTGGGATGACGACGATGATGATTGGTTCTAAAATCTAAAGTCCTTTCACCAAAGGCAAGACAAACCGTCATGATTTAACCCTGTAACCTTGATCTAAGTTAGTTTGAGTGGATTGAGCGAGTATTTTCTGGCAACCCTATGGAACAAGTGCGGAATTATTATCAAATTTTGGGAGTTCCCCGCAATGCCACCACCGAAGAGATTAAAAAATCCTTTCGGAAATTAGCTCGTCAGTATCACCCTGATGTCAACCCCAACGACAAAACGGCGGAAGAAAAGTTTAAAGACATCAACGAAGCCTATGATGTCCTCTCCGATGAAAGCAAGCGTCGGGAGTTGGACAGCCGTTTATTTGGGCGGTTTCGCCGTCCCCCCACCAGCCGTTTTACTCCTAATAGTAACGGTGGGCGATCGCCTAATGCTAGCAATGGTCAATTTCGTACTGCCAATGGCCGGCCCACTCCCCGACAACCGGCGGAATCGTGGCAGGATTTTAGCGCCAACCGTCGCACAAAAGTGGTATCCCCGGCCCGCCCTGTGCCTAGGGATGTGGAAGCTAATTTGACTCTGCCGTTGGAAAAGGCCTATCGGGGAGGGAAGGAAAGAATTCGTTTGGAAGATGGCCGTTCTTTGGAAGTGGAAATGCCTGGGGGCATGGGGGATGGGCAACGGATTCGCCTCAAGCAACAAGGCATTAACGGCGGTGATTTATATTTGAAAATTAACCTTTCTCCCCACCCTTTATTTACGCTCCAGGGTACGGACATTGCTTGCCAAGTGCCAGTGACCCCCAGTGAAGCAATTTTGGGGGGCGCTATTGAGGTAATGACCATTGACGGCCTGGTGAAAATGACTGTGCCAGCGGGATTAAAAAATGGTCAAAAACTACGTTTGGCCAAAAAAGGCTTTCCCAACAGTAAAGGCGATCGGGGGGACCAGTTGGTGGAAATTCGCGTGGAAATTCCCCCGGAACCCAGCCCAGAAGAGTTGGAGCTTTACCGTAGCATTCGGGAAAAGGAAACCTTTAATCCTCGGCAAAAGTTCTTTGACTTCTAACCCCTAGATTCTCCCGCTGTTCACAATCATGTTGAGCTTTATGATGACCAGTTTTGTCTGCCGCCAATGCTATCGCTTTTAGGTAATTTGTCTGCGGAAAAAGGTTTGTAGAGTTTCCCCGACTTCCTGGGGAAAATGCTCCTGGGGATAGTGTTTGGCTTCTGGTAATTTGACCAACTCCAGATGACTAGCTCCCTGCACTAACTGTTCAATGGGTTCCACCGGCAGCCATTTATCCGCCGTTCCCCAGATTAAGCAGGTGGGTTTTTGCCATTCTCCCCGCAGGCGATCGCCGATTTTAGCTAGATCATTGGAGGTGGGTAAGTTTTTGGTGGCGGCCATAAGGGCCCGACCGGCGGCGGAGGTTTTTAGCCAGGGTTTACGATAGATATTTAACCTTTCATCGCTGATGACAAAGCCACTGCCCCCCTCTAAAGTGCGGTCAATAATCAGGGGATCTTGGGTGACCATATCCCCCACCAGAGGAATAGTCCATTGGCGCATGGGCCAGGGTAACGATACGGGGGGAATAACGGGGGTGTTAAGAATAGCGAGCCGCTCAATTTGCTCTGGGTGGTTGAGGGCATATTCGACGCCCACTGTGGCTAAAAATCCTTGCACCACCAGGGAAATTTTGGGCAGTTCCAGAGCTTCTAAAAATTCTCCCAACGCCTGTTCATAGGCCGCTGTGGTGTAGGCAAAATCCCGTTTGTCCAAGATGTCAGAAAAGCCAAAGCCCAACCAATCCGGGGCGATCACCCTCAGACCCTTTTCTGCCAATAGAGGCATGACCCCAGTCCAACATAAACTTTGGCTCGGTAAACCGTGCAACAAGACGATGGGAGCGGCGTCAGTGGACTGGATTGGTTCAATCTGGCGGTAAAACCAGTGAAACTGTCCCACTTCAAGGGTCTGTTCGGAAATTTTCACGGAGGTTTGCTATCCTATGGAATCAATTCTGGGCCATTAATTTTCCCATTTCCTGTCCCCATGCCACACCCCATGGTTATTGGTCGTCAGGCTTATCCGATCCCAATCCAGCCCCTGGCCAAAGGTTAACTTTCCAGCAGGAGACATTTCGTCAATGAATGCGGCAGAACAAGCCATTGGAGTCGCCACCGCCACCAAAATCGCCGCCGTGGTGAACCTCTTTAAAGCCCAATTTCCCGACGCTAGGGCTGACCTTGCTCCGTGGCAAGGCGATCGCCAGACCCAAGCCCAGGTGGATCCCCACTCCATCGACATTGGCTTCCATCTGCCTGGTTGGAGTCCCCGCTACCAGAGCCGCAGTATCCTGGTGCAAATTCGTTTCCATCCAGACCCCGCCGACAAATCGCCTAAAATCATTGGCATTGAAACCGTCGGCATCAATCACCAAGGGCAAGCCTGGCGACTATCCACGGTGGACAACTGGCAGGTGGTGGGCAAATACCTCCCTGCCCAGGATGTGGGGGAAAAACTGCGCCAATTCACCCGCCAAGCCTTTGAGCTGTTCCAACCAGTTGATCGCCCCGGTGCCCCTTCCTAGCGCATGGATTGCACCCCGCTCCAACTGCGGCTGACCCGTTTACCGTAGGCAATTACTGCCGGAGCTTTGGCCGGTTGGACTTTTCCATCTAGAGCGACGCTAACCAAAGAATTCTCATCTTCTTCTTGGTCAAAATGGCTCACTTGAAAAAGCACCTGATGGGGATCCCCCTGATGCCAACCCAGTAAGGTGGCACTGAATTCCATATTAGTCTTGGGCATGGCACTGAGGGTACGAATATCTCCCCCCTGCCAGACCACGCCATAATCGCTAATGTCCGAAGAATTAAATGCCCCTTCCATCTGGCGGGCCAATAGGCGATCGCCTTCCTCAGACCAGGAAGCTGGCAAAAGAATGGAAATTACCCCCGCCATTTCCGGACTATCTTCCCCTACTTTTTGTAAGTAGCTGGCAATGGGGGAACTGGCCCGCACCACCTGCAACTTACCCGTCGCCAAATTTTCAACAAACATTACCCCCAACACCTTCGATTCGTAGGAATTGGGCTCCGCCCGCACCTCAATGCGACTGTAAGCTGCATATTGTCCCGAAGGAGAAACTAAGGCTGGACTGCGGTAGTAGCGCAATCCCGACCGTTGCTGTTCCGCGTAGTCCTGTTGGGTACGCACAATCCAACTCCAGGGCACCGGGTAGGGACTGTCCAAGGGATCCACTTCCCTGGTATCAGTCACATTGAGCAAAAAATTATCATCAGTAATTCCCACCGGGGTAAAGGGCTTAAAGCCATTGTCCAACAGTAACGGCTGGGGTTGATTAGGGGTTAAAGGGGTTAAATTAGCGGCGATCGGCGAATTAGCTAAAGCGGGGGTAGCAGTGGCGGCAATCATGAGCATGGCGGCGAGGGGAAGACGGGAACGCAGAGCACGGCAAATAGGGGCAATCATGGGGGACTCCACTCTGGGGAAATTACTACCACAACCAACATCAAACCCTAGGTCGGTGAGGAGTTGGCATTGGGGGCAAGTATAAGTTTTTAGTCTGGGATTATTGGCAGAGGTTCCATAATTGTTAGAAGACTTCACAATTTCCCTCACATTAGTTTCCGCCGATGGTTCGATTAAGTATTTACACTCAGATATTTGCTCAAAAATGGCCAAAAAAAAGGGACTAGCAAACAGTCCCAGCTAAAACAATTATTTGATTTTTCCGTTTAATTTTTAGGACAGAAAAATAAGTAACTATCCACGCCAGGAATGCACTAATCCTTCAACCCTCTGACCTGAGTGCCTAGCGACGGGGCACAGAAGCTTCGATGTTGATATTTTGGGCCGAAACCTTGGGAATGGTATTGGCGGCAGGGTTGATACTGCGGGCCATGCCCAGGAAATTCATCGGATTGCCAGCGGTAAGCTTTTTCTCCTGGGGAATAAAACGACGCACTTCGTTCTGCCAAACGATTTGGGGGAAGCCCAATTGGCGACGGTGGTAAGCATCGTACCGGGGAGATTTGATGTTAAAGGGCAATTCACCCGCTTCCCGACCGGGAAGGTTGCGACGACGTTGGTAGGGAACCGTGTCATAGCCAAAGTTGTTGAGGTACTCATCGCTGTTGAGAAGATCGTCAATCAACCCTTGATAGCCCTTGGTGGCGACCACAATGGACCAAGCGATTTTTTCCCGTTCACTGTAAACGTCCCGTCCTAGAATCTTCTGTACACAGTGCTCAACGAAGCGGTAGTTACTATTTTTTTCGTAGAAGCTACTGCGGAAGGTGTTGGAAAGCAACAATCCCCGCACAAAATCCCGTACAGTAATTTGGCCGTTACGCAGTTGGGACTCAAGGACTTTTTCCCGGTCCCACTTGAACGCATGGAAAAATATTTGACGATAGGTCGCTTCGATTAGGTTATCCATATCGCTGCTGGAGAGGATGTTTTCCGTGGTGAAAACAACAGGCTTCTCTTCGGAGCCAATTTCATAACCTTCAACCCTCACATTCTGACTTTTGGGGGCGTAGTTCAATAGGGGAAGAGCCAAGTGTAAACCTCCGTGATCTTAAAGAAGAGCTTGATAATGAGTTAGTTTAAATAATAAGGGGGAAGGGTCCTGATCGTTGGCAAATATTACAATTTATTACAATTTTTGTCCTCCCATTCAGGGTTGACCAAATTCCTTAGATGGCCTGGCAGGACAATCAAATTTTCCAGACAGGGGCTAGACGAGCCTACCAGCCGCAGAATTGTTCGTAGGCGGGGGAAGGGGAAGTTGGTACAGTGCTTTCCTCTTTGACCCGCATTTCCGTACAGTAGGTGGCGGTGTTAAAGCCCCCAAACCTTTGCACAGTACTGGTTCTGAGGCGCATATCTGGGTTGGCAAACCAGAACCTTTCAATGGTGGTCATGGTTTCATATTCCGTTACGAGAACTAAGGCTTCCTCTTCGTCGATGTGATAGCGACCGGCGATGGGCACAATTTCCGCATAGCCCCGCTCCCGCAGTAATTGTCCCTGTTGGGGATTGTCTTCGTCAGGAATGAGGGCAAATACCGTTGTTCCTTCATGGTTTTCATCCTCTTTATCCCAAGCCATGGCACTTTCCCAGCGGACGAAGGCTCCCCCCACGGCTTTGGCCGGGTCGCAGCTGTGCATTTCACAAATCTCGACAATCTTTTGATCATCAGCGCCCAGGGCTTCGACAAAAATTTCCGAGGTACCGGTTTCTGCTCGACGGAAGGCAAGATGATGGGTGGTACGTTGCGATCGCCAGTTGCCAGAACTATTGCGAAAGAATTCCATTGCATCCACGATGATTAACTCCTGAAAAACGAAAAAAGGTCAAAATATGCCAGTTTAAAGGTCCAGGTTTAGTCTGTTTCCCCCAAAGCCCCAGAGCGGGAAAATTAGGAACTTTTTCCTCCCATGGGCTGAGGGAGTGGGGTAACGGCTCCATTGTCTGAACCCGTAGGGTGACAATACCTGGACTAATTAAAGATTATCCAGCTTTTCTTGAGTCCGGTCACTGCCAGCAGTGTTGCCCTGGGCCTGGTAAAGTTTTTGGGCTTCCCCAAAGGATTTTTTGGCCAGGTCAATTTTTTCATCCACTGCGTAGGCTTCCCCCAACAGATAATAAAAGTCAGCGTTGCTGGGTTGGAGGCGGGTCAGATCCCGAAACACCCAAATGGCTTCAGCGGGATTGTCCAATTCTAAATACATGCGACCAGTGCCAATTTTAGCGGCGATCGCCGTAGGTTCATTGCGGAGAGCTTGTTTGTAGGCATCCAGGGCCCCGGCAAAATTTCCTTCTTGTTCCAGTAGTTCCGCCCAGGTGAGGTAGAGGGAAAAACTGCGCCAATCGGGGTTGAGGCGGGGTTCTAAAATGCGACGGGCTGCCACCAGATTTCCCTGGGCCAAGTAGGCTTTGCCCAACTGTAAATTGAGTTCAGGACGGTTGGGAAATAGTTTGAGAGCTTGACTATTGAAGGTAATTAACTGCTCGTACTCATTACTTTGCAGCAGGGCCGCCCCCATCATCACCGCCGCCTCTTCATTGTCCGATTGCAGACGATGAATTTCGTTATACATTTGGCGCACCCTACCATAGTCCCCCTGTTGGAGCATGATCACCCCCAGAGCAAGACGATACTTCACCGATGCTGGGGCGTTGGGGCCAAGGCTGATGGCGGTGGCATAGGCGCTGGCGGCTTCACTTAATCTTCCTTGGCGAGCATAGCTAAAACCCAAACCATCATAGTATTCGGGGTTATTAGGATTCACCCGCAAAGCCTGTTGAAAACTTTGGGTTGCTTCGGCAAACTGCCCCTGGCGGGCATAAAGATAACCCATGCTACCGAACAGTTCGGCGTTCTCCCCATCTAGGCTGGCGGCCTGTTGGTAAATGGCGATCGCCTGGGGGAAATTACCGTTATCCACATAGGCCTTACCCTGCCGCAGTAGTTCATTAAACTGCCTTCTGTCTTCGGTTGCTGACCGTTGGGCCAACTGAACCGGGGGAGTAATAATGGTGGCATTGGGGTCGAAACGGCTTTGGGCCAGGGCCCCAGGGGATTGGGCCGAAACGGCGGCACTGAATAATAGGGGAATTAGACCGCCTCCCATCAATAGTTGTTTTCCTGACCAGAGGTAGCGTAAATTCATCGAAAAACTAGTGGTGAAACTCCGCCCCAGGGGACGGCTTGGCATTTGTTAGCTTTTGCTTAATTTCATTTGGGGAATTAGACAAAAATCCTCGGTGAGCGGTTCATTCGCCCCCGATTTTACCTCACACCACATTGGCGATCGCCCTGGCCATGGCCACGGATTCACGCCCGAATCAGTGTACATCAAAGTTTTGTCCCTGGGAAAATTGCCCCTAGGTATGGCCTGGCTTTGGTTGGGAAAACCCCTTGGGGAAAAAGTCTTTACGGGGAAGACTTCGGGCTGGGCGGACCGGTACTTTCGGAGCGTTCGTAAGCTTCCACAATCCTTTGCACCAGGGGATGGCGCACCACATCCGCCTGATTGAGGTAACAAAAAGCCACCCCTTCCACATCCTTAAGAATGGTTTGGGCCACCTGGAGACCGGACTTTTGATGGTTGGGTAAATCCGTTTGGGTCACATCCCCAGTCACAATCATTTTCGAGCCAAAACCAAGGCGGGTTAAAACCATTTTGAGTTGGGCCGGGGTCGTATTTTGGGCCTCGTCCACGATGACAAAGGCATTGGTCAAAGTCCTGCCCCGCATATAGGCCAGGGGAGCCACTTCAATTTTGCCCCGCTCCATGAGGTCAGGAATTTTTTCCGGCTCAATGAATTCATACAAAGCATCGTAGAGGGGTCGCAAAAATGGATCCACCTTTTGTTGCAGGTCCCCCGGCAGAAAGCCTAATTTTTCCCCCGCTTCCACCGCTGGTCTAGTCAAAATCAGGCGATCGCATTCATTATTCAATAAAGCTTGCACCGCCAACACCGCCGCCAAAAAGGTTTTCCCTGTGCCCGCAGGGCCAATGCAAAAGGTGACGTCATGCTTTTGGATTGCTTTGATATATTGCCGTTGACGGAAAGTTTTAGCCCGGACAATTTCTCCCCGTCGGGTTTTGGCCAACACCGTTTTTTGTAGGGCCTGGTATTCCTCCTGTTTACCCGTATCTAGGGCATGGAAAGCAGTCATTAAATCCGGCCGGGAAATGGCCTTGGCGTTCTGCCAGTAGGGAGCCAGGGCTTGGAGCACTGCCATCACCCTGGCCACAGCTTTTTCGGTGCCGACCACCATCAGTTCTTGCCCCCGCAAAATCAATTTAGCGCCGGTGTGGTGGGCCAAATAGGTTAGATTGTCTTCTCCGCTTCCTGCCAAGGCGATCGCGCTGTCGGGGCTGGGCAATTGCAGGGTGGCGGTGGTTTGGGACATAAAGGGGGCAACTAAGGATGGGATTGAGTCGAGTATATGGCCTAGGCGACAGACCTTGCCATCTTTTGCTATTCCCACCGAAAACAGCCTACAGGCTAATGCCAAAAAGGCTTTCAACAGTGGCTATTTCGACTGGATTAGGGGTAAAAACATTGGAAGAAATCCAGTTCCAATTATTATCCGTTCGCCAAATTCCTATTTCGCCTGTGTCAAAATTTTGCCATAAAACTCGGTTGATATTTTCAATCCTTTCTGCTGCTAACGCTTGCCAACTGCCAAACTGATTCTCAAATGGTTCGCCTAAAAATTTAATGGGAGTCACCAAATCATCTCCGGGCTGAACATAGTAAGCGCCAAAAATTCCCTGTAAGAGACTGACTCCACCTTGATTTTCTACAATGGTGTATTGATCGCCAATGAGAAAATCTCCATTAATGTCTGTCCCAAATAACAATTCAGTATTAAAGGTTCTTGAAGATTTTATTTGCCATGTGTCAGAAGAAATCCAGTTCCAATTATTATCGGTGAACCAGATGCCAACCTCATCAGTAGCTTGGTTATACCAAAGCACTTGATTAAGTCCATCGATAGTTTCCGTATCTAAAATTTCCCAGTCTGCGGATTGTTCAACAGAGAATGGCTGATTTTGAAACAAAAGAGCTTGGCGAGTACCATCTAAAAATTGAGCAAAGAAAAAGCCATTTTCAATAATGGCAATATTGTCATCTGTGATTGCTAGCGTAATCTGTTGCTCCATAGCGGGATTAACGCCATCACTAGCAGTGACGGTGAATTTATAGCTAGATTGCGTTTCAAAGTCAGGATTACCAATTAACTTAACTTTCCCTGTTGTGGAGTCAATGCTGAAAGATGTGGCATCATCCCCTGGTTT
>NZ_JACJTJ010000055.1:0-10128 GCF_014698605.1 Synechocystis sp. FACHB-383
TGGGCGAGACTAAAACGTTATGTTTCCCAACTTGTTAGTAAGGGAGAATCGCTAATTTCTGCATTGGATATAGCTTTGCGAGAATTGTCCTAACTATCTCGTTCTTTGCTATAAAACCTCAAAAACGCAATGGCGATCAACAACAGGGTCAGCACAGTCGAGGGCAATAACCCCAGAAAATTTAGCCACATCGACACAATTCTTGGATTCCCTTCATTTTAATGGACGGTTATGGCTGAATCCTAGGTGACGTCCAACAGCCCTTGTTCTTTGAGTTTAGGATTGAAGCGAATTGGTTGCCCCACGCCCCTGGCTTCCAGTTTGGCTAATACTTCAGCCTCTAGCCTACGGGCAATTTTTTTCAGGAGCTTGGGAGTATCTCCTGGTTCACTGACCGCAACGGCAGCGGCCTCTTCCGGAGTCCAATAATCCCGGACGTTGATGGATTCAGCCCAAATTTTCTGGCTATCACCATTTCCAGGGGGATTTTGTCCAGTTAGCCAATGGTTTTGAATTTGAACTAATAGTTGGCGATCGGGGCGGTCGATGGTGTGTACCTTGAGCCCATGGCAATGCTCCGGTTGGCGCACCAAATGCTGCAGTAGGCTAATAGCTAGATTACGGGAATAGCCCACGTACTGCAGGGTCTGATGCTGGTCAAAAATGGCGTAAACCCCAATACGTTTTTCGTAGCTCGGATCAATTTCCCCGGCCTCAGTTAGAAACGGTAAGGGATTGAGATCAGCTAAATCGGGAAGGGAATCCGCCATTGTGGAAATTTTAGGTTTAACGAAAAAATCTGACTGAGCATAGCTAACGTGAACTACCCTTCTCTGTAAGGGAGGAAGGGGAATTCTACGGCATTTTTGTTAAAAGGGAATATCGTCAGTACCATCGTTGGCATCGACAGGCTCAAACTCATCTGAGGGGGGGGAGAATGGCCCATGCGCAGTGGCGTTGCCGCTATCCAGCAAACTAATGCGGGAGGCAGTCAGCTCGGCCCGTTTTTCCTTAAAGCCTTCCTGCCGCTCCACCATGTTCATGCCCAAGCGCCCTTCAATAATTAGGCGATCGCCTGGGTGGTAGGTTTCTTTAATGGTGTTGGCCAAATTTCCCCAACCAACCACTTTCAAACTTTCCTTGGGGGAATCATCCCTTATACCGGGGAACTCCACTAGGAATTCACAGACGGGGGTTTGATTTTCTTTGGTAAAGCGCAATTCCGGCTCCCGAATGACGGTGGCCATTAAAACAAAATTGTTCATGGGGGCGATGACCTAAATTCTAAGGTTGGGCAGCAATTGGTTGAATCTTGATGAATCGGGCAGGAATGGGTAGGATTGACCGGTCAAATCAGCTCGGCCCAATTCTACCTCGATCGCCGACGGAGAGAGTAGTCACAATCTACTATTTTAGTTGCTAATTCACTGTGAAGCGAATAAATTTTTTCTTGCCTACCTGGAGTACTTTGCCGTCTAAATCCTGCGGTTGTTGGTATTCCTGGTTAACATCCCCCAGGCGATCGCCATCTAAACGCACGGCTCCTCCCTTAATTTGACGCCGACCCTCACTACTACTGGGGCATAGGCCGGTGGCACTAAGGAGATAGGCCAATTTAACCGGAAAAGCAACTTCCCCTAGGCAAAATTCCGGCACACTGTCCGTATTGCCCGCTTTCCCCTGGGTAACAATCGCCTCCGCTGTTTCCTGGGCGGCGATCGCCCCTTCCATTCCATGAAACTGACTGGTAACTTCTTTGGCTAAAAGTTTTTGGCACTCCCTCGGATTATCTGGTAGTTGACCCAGATCTAACTTAGTCAGTAACTCAAAGTATTCCCCCAGCAGGCGATCGGGGGTTTTTTCTAGCTTGGAATACATGGACAAGGCATCTTCCTGTAAGCCCACATAATTGTTCAGGGACTTAGACATTTTTTGTTGTCCGTCTGTCCCCAACAAAATTGGTAATAGCAAACCGAACTGGGGCGTTAGGCCAAAATGCCTTTGTAAATCCCGACCGACTGCAATATTGAACTTTTGATCGGTGCCACCCAATTCCACATCGGCTTGCACTGCCACGGAGTCATAACCCTGCATTAAAGGGTAAAGAAATTCATGTAAAAAGATGGGATTTTCCTTTTGGAAACGTTCCGCAAACCCCTCCTTGGCCAACATTTGCCCCACCGTCATCTTGGCCAGCAACTCTAAGATTTGGGATAAATCCAATTGGGACAACCACTCCGAGTTGTAGCGGATTTCCAACCTTCCAGGGGTATCAAAATCTAAAATGGGTCGCAACTGAGCCAGGTAACTTTCCGCATTACGCTTCACTTGATCCGCCGTTAACTGTTTCCGCACCTCCGATTTTCCAGTCGGATCACCAATTTGGGCCGTGAAATCGCCAATAATTACCACCGCCGTGTGGCCGGCATCCTGAAAAGCCCGCAATTTGCGAAAGGGAATGCTATGGCCCAGGTGAATATCCGTGCCCGTGGGATCAATGCCCAGCTTGATCCGCAAAGGGCGATCGCCCTGGATTAAAACCCCCAAATTTTCCAAGAAGTTGTGGGAATCAGCATTGTGGGGAAAAATTTCCGCCGTCCCCCGCCAGAGCCAATCGGGTTCAGAATGTACAGCCATGGATTAACTAGATAGATGTAATTAAACTAAGCATAGGTTTGACCCTCTATGCTCCAGCCCCCTTAATGAGGGGGAAATTTCTAGGAAGGGACGGTTTCACCAATGTTTACCCTCACTTACCCAGCAAAAACTAAAGGGGGAATGCCAAAAAACCTAAACTTCATCGACAATGCCAAAAACTCGTTTAAATACCTTTTCCACCTTACTGCCAGAATCAATGGACTCTAGGGGATCTTTCCGTAAACGATGGCGCAAACAAAGTACAATCACCCGGCTGATGTCATCTACGGTTACTTCAGTGCGCCCCTCAAAAGCGGCGATCGCCTTGGCGGCCCGGTTGGTAACAATGTCCCCCCGTAATCCATCCACATCTAGCTCGGCGCAAACTTCAGACACCTTCACCCGGTAGTCATAATCAATGGTCACCTGGGGAAGCCGAGTTTGGGCGTTAACAATTTTTGCCTGCAACGCTTCCTGTTCCGTTTGATAATGGTCACAGAAGGGCTGGGGATTTTGGTCAAATTCCGTCCGTTGCTCCACAATTTTTACCCGCAGGGCCGGTTCCCTCACAGTGCGAATTTCAGCGTGCATACCAAATCGGTCTAATAATTGAGGTCGCAATTCCCCTTCCTCAGGGTTACCGGAACCAACCAAGACAAATCGGGCCGGATGGCGAATGGAAATACCTTCCCGCTCCACCGTATTCCAGCCCCCAGCGGCGGAGTCCAACAACACATCCACTAGGTGATCGTCCAAGAGGTTGACTTCATCCACATACAAAATGCCCCGGTTGGCCTTAGCCAATAGACCCGGTTCAAAGGCCTTAACCCCTTCTGAAAGAGCTTTTTCAATGTCGATGGTGCCACACACCCGGTCCTCCGTTGCGCCTAGGGGTAAGTCCACCATGGTGACTTTCTTTTTGACAATGGCCAGGGGCTCTTGGCTATCCACCCGGATACGGACTTCCTCACTCATCATTTCCGGATCATGGGGGGAAGAGTTAAAAGGATCGTTGGCCACCACTTCAATTTCCGGTAACAAATCCGCCAAGGCCCTAATGGTGGTGGATTTCCCAGTGCCCCGATCGCCCATGATCATCACACCGCCAATTTTGGGATCAATGACATTGAGCAACAGAGCCAACTTCATTTCATCTTGACCAACGATCGCCGTAAAAGGAAAAACAACACGGCGGGTTTTGCTGGGAGCGGCAAGGGTGGCAGTCATGGGCAAAGGGACAAAAATAAAAAATAATTAAAACTTTTAGATTCCGTGGGACCAGAAATCAAACTTGGCCAGGGGGAATTGAACTCCGCCAAGATCAACCAAGTTTTGGCATTCCATCAGGGGCGGCCAAAATCCGGCCGTTAACCATTTTGACACAAGGTTGGGAACCTGCCTGTAACGGTGAAACCTTAGCCTCAAAAAATATGGGAGAATAGTTTTCAGTAGCAAGCCTGGGTGCGTAGCTCAGTGGATAGAGCATCCGCCTTCTAAGCGGACGGTCGCAGGTTCGAATCCTGCCGCACCCGTTATTCCCTTCAACGTTAAGGATCTGCTATGAAATCCCGCGCCGCCGTTGCCTTTGAAGTGGGCCAACCCTTGCAAATCGTAGAAATAGATGTGGCCCCACCTAAGCAAGGGGAAGTCCTGGTTAAGATCACCCATACCGGAGTCTGCCACACGGACGCATTTACCCTCAGCGGCGATGATCCAGAAGGACTTTTCCCTGTGGTGCTGGGCCATGAGGGGGCAGGAATTGTGGTGGAAGTAGGGGCAGGGGTAACCAGTGTTCAACCGGGAGACCACGTTATTCCCCTCTACACGGCCGAATGTGGGGAGTGTTTATTTTGTCGTTCTGGCAAAACCAATCTGTGCGTTTCAGTGCGGGCCACCCAGGGGAAAGGGGTCATGCCGGACGGTACAAGTCGCTTTTCCTACAACGGCCAACCCCTCTACCATTACATGGGTTGTAGTACGTTTAGTGAATATACCGTCGTTGCCGAAGTTTCCCTGGCCAAAATTAATTCTGAGGCTAACCACGAACACGTTTGCCTCCTGGGGTGTGGCGTCACCACAGGCATTGGTGCTGTACACAATACTGCCAAAGTGCAACCGGGGGACTCAGTGGCGGTATTCGGCCTGGGGGGCATCGGCCTTGCGGTGGTGCAGGGGGCCAGACAGGCTAAAGCTGGCCGCATCATTGCCATCGACACCAACCCAGCCAAATTTGAGCTTGCCAAACAGATGGGGGCCACCGACTGTATTAATCCAAAGGACCATGAGCAACCCATTCAGCAAGTCATTGTCGAGATGACCGGCTGGGGAGTGGACCACTCCTTTGAATGCATTGGCAATGTGGAGGTAATGCGTTCTGCCCTGGAATGTGCCCACCGGGGTTGGGGGCAATCGGTGATCATTGGCGTGGCGGGGGCTGGCCAAGAAATTTCCACCAGACCATTCCAGCTTGTTACCGGCCGCAGATGGATGGGCACAGCTTTTGGTGGTGTTAAAGGCCGTTCCCAACTGCCGGGGATGGTGGAACAGTCCATGCGGGGGGAGATTGAACTGGCCCCCTTTGTCACCCACACCATGGCCCTCAGCGAGATTAATCAAGCGTTTGACCTCATGCACGAAGGCAAATCGATCCGCAGTGTTATTCATTATTAATTCAACCCATGGAACGATTAGAACACCACGCTAGCTTCGGGGGTTGGCAGAGCGTTTATCGCCATCACAGTGCTGTGCTCAATTGCGCCATGAACGTTGGCATTTATCTGCCGCCCCAGGCCAGCAATCAACGTTGCCCAGTTTTGTACTGGCTGTCTGGCCTCACCTGTACTGAACAAAATGCCATCACCAAAGCGGGTTTACAGCAACACGCCGCTAAACATGGACTAATTGTTGTGGCACCGGACACCAGTCCCCGGGGTGAGGGCATAGTTGACTCTGAAGATTATGACTTGGGTATGGGGGCCAGCTTCTATCTCAATGCCACCCAACCGCCCTGGGCCGCCCATTACCGTATGTATGATTATGTGGTGCAAGAACTGCCTAAGTGGGTTGAGGATAATTTTCCCGCCACCAATGCCCGGAGTATTTTTGGCCATTCCATGGGGGGCCATGGTGCCCTGGTCATTGCCCTGCGTAATCCTGGTCGTTATCGCAGTGTTTCAGCCTTTGCTCCGGTTGTTGCCCCCAGCCGGGTACCTTGGGGACAAAAAGCTTTCCGGGCTTACCTTGGGGATGAGCAGTTGAGCTGGCAACCGTGGGATACCTGTGCTCTGATTAAATCTGCCCCGGAGCGGCTACCGCTTTTGGTGGACTATGGGGACGCCGATCAGTTCCTCACCACCCAACTGCGGCCAGAGTTACTCCAAGCGGCTTGCGAAGCAGCTAACCATCCCCTCACCCTCCGGTTGCAACCGGGCTACGACCACAGCTATTACTTCATTTCCAGCTTTATGGGTGAGCATATCGATTGGCATGGAGCGGCGTTGCTAGACTGATGTGTGCCTAATCCTATTGAAAGGAATAAAAAACTTTCTTTTGTTATTGCTATGCCCGAAAAACATTTAAAGCAATGGGCGCTACGGCAAGCCAGGAAAACTATCCACGTACTGAATTTTAACGTCGGGAAATGATTCAACAATTTTAATTTTGGTATCGGGAAAGGAGGTCACAATTTGCCATTGCCCACATTGATTGGGAAAGCTCTCTACTAGTTGCACCTTAAGATTGGGAAAGGCATTGACCACCTGCACTGTGAGATCGGGAAAAGAATCAACTAATTGAATTTTGCCGTAGAGGGGGTAACCATTAAAGCTACAATCGGCGGCGTTGATGCTTTCTTCTGCCCGCATACCAGGATTAATGAAGACGGAGAATAAACAGCTAAAAACTAATATCATTGCCAACTTAGTTTTCATTGCTACCCGCTCCCAATCATAGTTAATTCTATGGGATAACCTCGGACACTTTTGACAAAACAAATAGGCTACCTTCGCCACCCCTGCCAATTCTCAAATCCTCATCAAGATAGGTGATTTCTAAGAAGGGAATTCTTCCCTCCGGCGATCGGGCTGGCACAACTTTGGCTGGATCTAACTGGGGGGTAGCCACACCCATTAGTTTTTGCACAGAAATTATCCTTTCGAGAAATTCCACATTGATGCGTTTATCGGGCAACACTTCCCCAGCCGGTTTGGCAATCTCAAACTTTGCTGTCACTTTGACATAACCTTTAGCCAGGCCGAGGGGATGGTAAACAAAAGCTTGATTTAGAAACGATTGATTGGGGACGTTAATGATTTGATAAATACGGCCAACTTTCAGCCCTAGGGGCAGCTTATCTAGGGATCTAATTTCCCTAGCAGTGGAATAGTTTAGTAACCAATTGCCATCTAGTAATTGGGGTGAGTATAACAACGGTGACAAGTTAGGATTGAGGGCTTCGATCGCCGTTACTAGGGCCTCGATTTGGTTGGAAGTATTTGCCGGTAAAGTACGGTTGGTGAGGGGGGCACCCCGCTTGGCTTTTTGTAGAGGCTGGATCAGTGTGAATAGTTTTTGCTTTAAGGCTTGACGGTCTGGGGCCATGAGTAATTTAATCAAAATGTAAGGCTAGCCAAATGCAGGGTGGTTCATTGCTGGTAAATGTTACCCGATGTTTTTGCCGAGCTGGAATGAGCAGATAATCCCCTTGATCAAGGCTGATCACTGCACCGGTATCGTAGGTTATTTCCGCTTTTCCTTGTAATAATACTACCCATTCTGTACGGTCTTGGTCATACCATTTCCCCTCTGGAGTAATCTGCCCAGTGGAAACAATTCTCTCCAAAGTAATATTCTTATTTTCTAGCAGCAGGTCAAATTGTTCTTGATCCGGTAAGGGATCGGGCAATTGCCACAGGTTTTTCATGGTATAGCAAGGAGCAAAAGTGCCAGTAAGCCCACTAGACTAATGGCTCGATTTTCCAATAATAAACCGCCCCAGACTTAGATTAAAAAACTAGAGCGGTGTGATATTTATTTGACCGTTAACTGATTAAACTAAGGTGGCGATCGCCTTGTGGAGAATTGCCACGGCCTGGGCAATTTCTGCTTCTGTTACCACCAGGGGGGGCACAAACCGCAACACCTTAGGACCAGCGGGGGCTAGGAGTAAACCCTGTTCCATGGCGGCTTTGACAATTTCAATGGAGGTAAGGGAACTTTCGGCGCTAATTTCTAAGCCGTTGATCAAGCCCCAACCCCGGACTTCGGTAAAAAGTGTGGGATATTGATTTTTAATTTCCGCCAAACCACTCCGTAGCTGTTCCCCCCGGGCTTGGACATTATCCAACAGGCGATCGCCCTCGATGGTTTGTAACACCGCTAGCCCAGCAGCACAGGCAAAGGGATTACCGCCAAAGGTGCTGGCATGGTTGCCCGGCTCAAACACGTCACAGAATTTTTTGCACATCATCGCCCCGATGGGAATGCCCCCGGCTAGGCCCTTGGCACTGGTGAAAATGTCTGGCTCTACTCCCAGATGTTCGTAACCCCACAGCTTGCCGGTGCGTCCTACTCCTACTTGCACTTCGTCAAAGACCAGCAAAATATCGTTTTGGTCACAAATGTCCCGCACCCGCTTGAAATAATCCAAATCCCCGGGGCGGACTCCCCCTTCCCCCTGCAACGGTTCCAGGAAAATGGCCGCCACCCGACTATTACCTTCGTCTAGATCCGCCACCTTATTTTCCAGGGCACAGATATCGTTATAGGGCACGTAATCAAAGCCCGGCATGAGGGGGTCAAAATACTGCTGATATTTCGGTTGACCTGTGGCGGTGATGGTGGCCAAGGTGCGGCCGTGGAAACTGGCTTTGGCGGTGAGGATAACGGGCTGTTCGAGGAAATCTAGGACGGTGTGGGCATATTTTCGCACCAATTTAATCGCCGCCTCGTTGGCTTCTGCTCCGGAGTTACAGAAGAAAACCCGGTCCGCACAGGAGTGGTCCACAATCCATTTAGCCAGTTCCCCCTGCTCAGGAATGTAGTATAAGTTTGAGACGTGGTGGAGTTTTTGAATTTGCTCAGAAACTGCATTGATTAGGGCCGGATGGGCGTGGCCGAGGGTACAGGTGGCAATGCCAGCGACAAAATCGAGATAACTTTTGCCCTGGGTATCCCACAAAGTACTTCCCTGGCCCCTGGCGATCGCAATGGGAAAACGCCCATAGGTGTTCATCACATAGGCATCAAAATCTTCAGTTTTAAACTCAGCGGCAGCGGATAGGTCGGTCACGGCAAAAGCTTGGGGTTCGACGGGTTCAACAACAGGGGAATAGGTCACGGGGGGCTCCTAACGCGTTAGACTGGCCAAATTTGGATATGGTCTGCAGGGGTAGGGTCACCCCTCTGAAATAATTGTCTCCTGATCTTAAATCGACTGACCTGTTTTAAGTGAGGTTTTAGGATGGGATTGGGATCACCAAGTCAGGAAAACCTGTTAAATCTGATCGATCGCCAGGGGCGCAGGTTAAGACAGGAATTGATGGCCGGGGCCATTACCCTAGCGGGCTTATTTGTGATCGGCACGGCCTGGTACAGGTACGTAGAAGGCTGGACTTGGTTGGATGCCTTCTATATGACCACCATTACCCTCGCCACCGTCGGCTTTGGGGAAACCCATCCCCTCAGTCCGGCATCCCGTTTGTTTACCATTTTGCTGATTTTGATGGGCCTATTGACCATCGGCTACATGGTAAATCGTTTCACCGAAGCCTTTATCCAGGGATACTTTCAAGACAGTTTACGCCGGCGGCAGGAGCAAAAGGTGATTGAGCGATTGGCAGACCATTACATTCTGTGTGGCTATGGACGCACAGGGCAACAAATTGCCTTTGAGTTTGCGGTGGAAAATATTCCCTTTGTGGTGATTGATGCTTCCCCAGAAGTTATCATCCAAGCAAAGCTGAGGGACTATGCTGTCCTCCAGGGAGATGCTACCTTGGACGAAATTCTCCTGGCGGCCCATATTGAACGGGCCACTTGCATTGTTTCTGCCCTTTCCTCCGATGCGGAAAATCTTTACACCGTGCTTTCCGCCAAAACCCTCAATCCTGAAATTCGGGCGATCGCCAGGGCCAGTTCGGAAGAAGCGGTGCAAAAACTGAAACGGGCCGGGGCGGATGAGGTAGTTTCTCCCTACATTACCGGAGGTAAAAGGCTAGCGGCGGCGGCATTGCGGCCCCAGGTGGTGAGTTTTGTCGATGGCATCTTGACTGGGGCAGATCGGTCTTTTTATATGGAAGAATTTCGTATTGGGGCCCAAGACTGTCCCTACATTGGCCAAACCTTGCGGGAAGCCCAACTCCGGGCCCAATCGGGGGCATTATAGCTAATTAGGATAATTATGAGACGTTAGGCTATGCAGTAATCTTGAATAACCTTATCTATGCTAGTACCCGGAGGTGCGTACATTCTCGCCCTCTTTAATGCACTAAA